>WFSD01000441.1 GCA_015486235.1 Anaerolineae bacterium | reverse complement strand
TTCGGCTCGAAAGCTATCATCCCTTCACAAACGCCTTCTGTCGTCCATACGCGGCCGCCAGGCGTGGCGATTGCAACCACAGAGCGGAACCTGGCAGTGCGTTTCTCCCATGGGATGCCGTCCATCTCCTTGAGCAGCTTCCTATAGCGTTCCTCGTCCGTGGTGCCTGGGCCGGCGTATCTTGCGGAACGAACGCCGGGAGCGCCTCCCAGGGCATCTACCACGAGGCCAGAATCATCTGCCCAGGTCAGGAGGCCTGTCATGCGAGCGTAGGCCAGAGCCTTAGAGATGGCGTTCTCGGCAAAAGTCTCGCCAGTTTCTTCCACCAAATCGTTTATCCCTAGTTCGCCCAGGTAGACTACATCGAAAGGCAAATCTTCCAGCAGTCTCCTGTATTCCCTGACCTTTCCACGATTGTGTGTGGCTATCAGAAGCTTACGCATCTTCCCCGCCTTTCCGACTTGATGAGTTCGATCTCTACCGCTATACTATGCCAACGGAGGACCAATGCCTCGACTGCTGTCAATGATAGCATCGTGGCGGTGGTAACGCCAGTAAGCGAGGAGGTATACCCATGGAACCAATCGAAGTGCATGTGGGGGATATCGTGCGCCTGCGCAAACCGCATCCGTGTGGGAGCTACGAATGGGAAGTGACCCGCACTGGCGCCGACATCGGCCTCCGGTGCCTTAAATGCAATGCCAGGGTGATGCTCACCCGCCGGAAGTTCGAACGGAGTTTCAAAGGATTCGTGCAGAAAACAGGAAAGGAAAGCAATTGAGCCACAGGCAACGAGGAGAGAGATCAGTGGAAGGCTACCCTATCACCACCGACATTATCGTCCGGTTCAGGGACCTGGACGCCATGGGACATGTGAACAACGCCGTCTACCTGACCTACTTCGAGGAAGGGCGTATAGCCTATTTCAAAGCGGCAACCGAGGGCGAGGGGATAAAGCCAGAAGCTTTCAGCTTTGTGGTTGCCGAAGTGAAATGCCTCTACCACTCGCCCTCTTTCCTGGGCGAGAAACTTATCGTCGGCACCCGCGCTACCGACGTAGGGAACAAAAGCTTCAAATTCGAGTACCGAATCGAGGAGGTGAAAACCGGCAGACTGATCGCAAATGGCTACAGCATCCAGGTCTCCTACGATTACACAAACCACAGACCCGTCCCACTTTCCAGCGACTTCCTCGAAAAAATCGCCGAACTCCAGGGGAGCGTGCCTTACAGGAAGGAAGATGCCAAAGGCGCCTGACGGCAAGTTCTACGTGGACGTGTCCGCCGCAGCGCACAAGCGGGCAGGGCTGGGGAGGTACGCCGGCTCGCTGGCGCAGGCGCTTGCGCTCGCTGTCCCGGAACGTCTCGCACTTTTTTACAACAGGGAGCGTGGCATCGACCTGCCGGAGGGCCTAGGACAATTTCCTGCGCGAACGCTTTCCATAGGATACAAGCCGTGGCGGATGCTGGTCTGGCTGGCCAACCTGGCAAGCGTGGGATTCGACCGGTTCTTCCCAGACGCTGCCCTCTTTCACTCCACCGAGCACCTCCTGATCCCATTCCACTCCGTGTCCACGGTGCTGACCGTCCACGATCTTATTTTCAGACAGTTCCCGCAGCACCACAAGCCGCTCAACCGATTGTACCTGAACCTAACGATGCCGTTGTATGTCCGCCGCGCTGATGCCATAATAGCGATCTCCGAAACCACGAAGCGAGACCTGATGGAGGCTTACGGCGTGCCCGAACGGAAAATACACGTGATTTACGAAG
This sequence comes from Anaerolineae bacterium, assembly GCA_015486235.1. Classification (GTDB taxonomy): domain Bacteria; phylum Chloroflexota; class Anaerolineae; order S016-19; family S016-19; genus S016-19. The sequence continues at coordinate 860 of WFSD01000441.1, read as the reverse complement.
CCGCATCCCCTCGGTTCCACCCACAGCAGCCGGAAGCCGTAGCGCGGGTCAAATCGAAATACAGCCTCCCCGAGCGGTACATCCTCTTCGTCGGGACGATAGAGCCGCGCAAAAACCTGATCTCGCTCCTGGAGGCATTCCAGGAGATCAAGAGATCGGGGCTCACCGACGCGCTGATCATCGTGGGGAAACGGGGATGGCTATACGGCGACTTCTTCCGCCGTCTGGAGCACTCTCCGGATCGGGACTTCGTACTCTTCCCCGGGTTCGTCCCAGATGAAGATTTGCCCGCGATTTACGCCGGAGCACAGGCGCTGGCGCTGCCGAGCCTGTACGAGGGTTTTGGCCTTCCTGCACTGGAGGCGATGGCGTGCGGCACGCCTGTGATCGCTTCGCACACCGGAAGTCTGCCTGAAGTATGCGAAGACGCCGCCGCGTACGTGGCCCCAGGGGACACGGGGTCTTTGATCCTGGCATTGTCCCTGGTGTTAGGTGACATGAACGCTGCAGAGGAGATGAAATCACGTGGATTGGTCCAGGCATCTCGATTCTCCTGGGAAAAAACCGCCCGCGAGACGTTAAACGTGTACTCGCTGGTGATGGAATAGCAAAAACGCCGACGGACCTCCGATGGACCACTAGCTTCCCTGAATCATCATGCCAATGCTTTCAACAACACCTTCGCCATTTCATCTGTGCCGACCGCTTTCTCGCCAGCACCGGCGATATCCGGTGTGCGGAGCCCATCAGCCAGCACGGCGTCCACAGCTGCCTCGATCCGATCGGCCACGTCGGGTAGGTTCCACCACAGCCGCACCAGCATCGCCCCGCTGAGGACGGCGGCGATGGGATTTGCAACG
>WFSD01000440.1 GCA_015486235.1 Anaerolineae bacterium | reverse complement strand
GCGGTCATCTCTTTCCGCTTGCTGGCGAAAAAAAGGTAGGCCAGCAGAGATGCAGCCGCCAGCGCGCCGAATCCCAGCCATTCCACCCGCGGCATCCGCCAGAGCACCCCAAGCCCCGCCGCGAGCAACATTAGGAATTCGGAGGCGAAGAGCAGGCCGACGGAGGGGGCGATCCTTCGCCTGCTCTTGAGCCCCCGCACGATGGTTACTGCTGGTTGGCGGAGCAGGAAGAACATGAGTACCGAAAGGAACAGCCATGCCCCTGTCCACCCAATGGCTCCGGCCACGATGAAACCGCTGAGGATGGGCGAGAATGTCATCGCCCAGGCGCCATGTTCCTTCGGAAGCCAGATTTTCCTCACCGCTTGAATGTCGAGGCTTGCTTCCATTTCCACACTCCCAATATTCCGGGACGAATATTTGGCGAATCAACGAATCGGCGAATCAGCGAAGCACGCTATCATCGATTCACCCACTCGCCGGTTCGCTCCATTCGCTCATTCGCCGATTCCAACAGGATTTCCTCCGCCCCCAAGCGTCTGGCGCGCTCGGCCAGGCCCCACCCGAGGCCATCGGCATCCCGCACGTCTGCATCCCCTTCGACGCGGATCACCTGGGACGCGTCCGGAGAGGCGATCATTCCTTTCATGTAAATCCGTCCACCTTTCAGCCACGCATAGGCAGCGATAGGCACCCGACAGTTGCTCCCAAGCCCCATCTGGAAGGCACGCTCCGCCGCCGTGGTCGCCTCTGACGGCCGGTGTCGGAGGGCCTGCATCAGCGAGAGCAAATCCCGGTCGTCCTCCCGCATCTCCAGCGCCAGCGCCCCCTGACCGGGTGCTGGAAGGAACGTCGTCGGATCGAGCCATTCGTCCACGTAGTGCGTCAGCCCCAGCCGAATCAGCCCGGCAGCCGCCATGATCACCGCGTCGTAAGGGCCTTCCGGATCCATCGCTTTCCGGACACGCGTGTCCACGTTCCCCCGTATCGGCTCAATGCGCAGGTCTGGGCGCAGGAGCGTGACCTGCATCTCTCGCCGCAGGCTGCTGGTGCCCACCGTAGCGCCGGGAGGCAGTTCCATCAAGCCCAGGCCGAGTCTCGAAACGACCACGTCCCGCACGTCCTGCCGCTTCGGGATGGCACCCAGGTCAAGCCCCGGCGGGAGCTCGGTGGGTATGTCCTTCAGGCTGTGGACAGCAAAGTCGATCTCACCGTCCAGCAGCGCCCACTCCAGCTCCGCCGTGAAGAGCCCTTTGTCCCCGATCTGCGGCAGTGGTCTGTCCAGCACCCGGTCTCCAGTGGTGGTGAACTTCCGCACGGAGACGACGAGGTCAGGCCACGCACGCTCCATCGCGTTTGCTACTTCTTCCGTCTGCGCCAGCGCCAGCTTCGATTTCCTCGAACCAACGATTAGATGTCTCAAATCCTCCTCGCCATCTCAGTTGACGCAGAGGAGCAAAGACGCAGAGAAATTCAATCAGTTCTCTGCGTCTCAGCGTCTTTGCGTCCGATTTCTTGCACGCGGTCGACCACGATGTCCTTCAAAAGAGGGTGGTCGCCGAGGGGCTTGGCAACGAGCAGCTTCACGTCCGGATGCGCTTCGCCAAGCTTCGCCACGATTCCCGGCAGGTCTTTGTGCGCATGGACGCCGTGGAACAGAAGGTACGGCACGATGAGCAGCGTGGAAGCTCCGCCCTCGATGCACGATTCCGCCGCTTCCATCACGCCCGGCTCGCCGGATAAATATCCGACCACAGTCCGATAGCCTGTGGCGAGCTGGACCGCTTCCGCCAGCCGCTCGATTTCATCCCGCGCTCTGTCGGAAGTGCTCCCGTGGGCTGCAATCACGATGCAGTCCGAAGCCGCGCCGCCCTCGGACGAAGGCTCCGCATCGCTTTCGTCGCTTTCCCGCTTGGCCTCCATCTGGTCGATGAACTTCGCCGCAGCGTTCCAGAGGACGTTCCTGGCGCGCCGGTACTGCGCCCGCTTCAGGTGCTGGATGACGTCTATCTCTGCCAGGTGCTGCCAGAGCGCCTGCCATGTGTCATCATCCAGGTCCATGGGTTTCAGTTCCTCCCGAAGCTCCGCCATCATCTCCAGCCATCGAGCGTACTCCGGCCCGATTTCCTCCTCCAGCATGAGCCGGAGCCTGCGTGCGACCTCCGGGCTTGCGCCGCCTGTGCCGATGGCGATGGTCAGGTCGCCGCGGCGGATGACGGACGGTACGAGGAAGTCGCCACCGGAACCGGACGCGACGTTAACCAGCGCGCCGGCGTCGTGGGCGTCTTGTGCCACGCGGCGGTTCGTCTCCGGGCAATCGGTTGCGGCGAAAACGAGGAACGCGTCTGCGAGCACGTCGGGGGCGTACTCACGCTTCAGCCATCGGAGCCTGCCTTGGGAAGCCAGGTCGGCGATTTCGGGAGAGACTTCTGGAGCGACGACAGTCACGTCCGCGCCCGCTTCCAGCAGGCGCGCAACTTTGCGGGAAGCCACCTTCCCGCCGCCGACGACCGCGCATTTTCTCCCCGAAAGCTTCAGGAAGATTGGATAGAGTGCCAACGATTCCTCCCCACTGCGAATTGTGCGGGTTCACGAGCGAACCCGCGCCCGAAGTATAATTATAGGTCTTGCAGCGAGTGAGTTCTATGGGGTGTGCACCCTATTTGAGGCTGGGAGCGGAGCGGGAGCGGCAGCGGTTTCATGGTGCGCTCGCCGCGTGGCTTTGACGCCTGTTCGCGTCGGTGCTATAGTGATGCAGTAAGGTTGTCTTCGACGATGGATCGAAAGCGCCGGTTGGAGGTGAAGGGCGGAAAATGGGTGCGGTAAAGTACGTCTACTGGCAGGACGAAGACATGTGGATTGGGTATCTGGAAGAGTACCCCGATTACTGAACTCAGGGCAGAACGATAGAGGAGCTGGAAGAGAACTTGAAGGACCTCTACCGGGAACTCTCCAGCGGTAACATCCCCCACGTCCGGAAAGCCCCCGAACGGCAAGCGAAGAGCGAGCGGCTTCGCATCAAGTCGGTTCCTGTCCTCCGATGGTCGTTGACGCGGTTGTTGAAGGGGATAACAGAAGCAAACGCCCACGGTGAGGTAGATACAGGCAACGCGGCCGGGAGCGAGGTGTGGTGAGGATGGGGTACGTTACGGAACCGTGAGACGTGGTGTGGCTGACGTTTAATCCGCAGGCTGGGCACGAGCAAGCAGGGAGGCGTCCCGTGGTGGTGCCATCGCCCGCGGGGCGCGCACGATCAAGGAGTTTTGGGGATGTCGGATTTGACATGTATGGTACTCCCTTTGTATAGTTTATGCGCTGTTGATGCCTGTCGGTGTTCTATACCTTTCCTGCCAAGATGGGGCGTGCCATGCTTCAGGCACGTCGAAAGAGTTTCAGAGGCGACCCGGGCTTTTGAAACAAATCGAAAGCCCAGGATGTGCGGAATCTGCATAAGATACCTGTCTGAGAAGGGAATTGCGGAATCCGTATACTCAATGCGCAGATTCGCTGATTTTTCGAAAGGGTTCGGGAGAATGCGAGTAACTCCACAGAGCGTAGCACTGCTCGAACGGGGAGAAACACTTGCTTGTTGAACCCAAAAAAGGAGTTGTGTTGGCGCTTGCAAGCACCGAATGAATTGGCGGCGCTCAAAACTGGTGGAATGATGCGGCTTTTGGCCCTCACCCACCCAGGGCGGGGACAAGCATCGCTCCCACGCACCAGCAATAAGCAGCTTCAAGGGCGTCATGGCGGAGCGGACTAACAGTCCGCTCTACAAAATTCGCCATCAGTGGCGGCGCAAGCAACGCTGGAAACGGCTCAAGAGAGCAAATTCCATGCTATTTGCCGAGTTTTCCACGGTGCAGCATTGCCCGTGGCGCCCCTCGTCCCTCGCCCATTCCATGGGAGGCTGCTTAGAAATGCAAGCCGACTGGGGGTATAATAGGGATACATTTTCAGAGGTGGAGATAGAAGGATGCTGAGAAAGGAATATCATTGGGAACTTACCGACACAGACCGTTT
>WFSD01000439.1 GCA_015486235.1 Anaerolineae bacterium | reverse complement strand
TCCAGGATGACCGTCACCAGGTGCGGGCCGGTAGCGCCCTCCCGCTTCAGTTCGTCTTTGATGTTGTGTATCCGGCGAACGAAGTCCTTAGCTGCGGCGTCGCCGGGCATACCGGAATAGGTAAAGCCGACTTTGTCGGAGATCAGATGGTCTCGGAACACCACGGCGACTTTTTCCCCGCTGCGCTGATCTACCGCGTAGTATGGCCGATAGAGCTTGGCCGCCTCTTTCACCGTGTCCTTGCTGTCCCTGGTGAAGCCGTCCATGCCCAGCGACTTGGCCAGCACCTCCTCGTCCGACGCCATCCACTGGATTTTGGCGTCCGCGACCATCTTCACGATTTGCTGGGCGACGGCGCCTTCGGCAGGCCACATCCCGCGGGGTGGTCGCCCGAAGTGGGCCTCGTAAAGTTGCACGCCTTTCCGGATCTGGGCGATGGCATCGTTGGGATAGGAGAAGCGGTGCGGCAGTTTCACGTCCGGCATGGCGATTTTCGCCAGGTTCGTGTCGTACAGGAGCGGCAGAATGGGGTGGGCGTAGGGCGTCATGGTCACCTCAATCTGCCCCGCGTCCTGGAGCTTCTTGTGCTCCGGAATGACCGCCTTGATGAGCTTCAGGTGCTCGGCGAAGATAGGGGCCTTGTCCGCTTCTGTGAAGTGCTCTTTCTTCGTAAGAGACTTGAACGGCTCTTGCGCCAGGATGTCCGGGTCCATCCACGCCAGGTTGAACCATACCTGCAAATCACGGTAATCCTGGGTGGTGAAATTCCTCAGGGCCTTGTTGATGGTCGCCTCGGTAGCGTCCCGCCCGCGCTTGTCCAGGAGGGCTTTGTACTGCGGGAACCGCCCGATGACGTGATCCCAGTTGGCATCGAAGAAGCGCCGCAGGATGAACCGCTTGTCCTCTTCGGTGAGCTTGTCGGCGGGCTTCTCCGCCAGCACCCAGTACTTATCCTTCGCCCCGTTGGCTAAATCATCCAACTGGCGGATGAGGGTCGGCGTCAGGTTGAACGTCACGTGGACTTTTGGGTATTTCGCCACGGTGGCAGCCATGTCGTAGTAATCCTTGACAGCGTGCATCCGCACCCAGGGACGGGCGTAAACGCCGGTCTTCGGGTCTTTGTAGTAGAGCGGCTGGTGCTGATGCCAGATGATCGCCAGGTAAATCGGCTGTTCGGCGACCTTCGTAGGCGTCGGCGCGGCTTTAGTTGGCGCTTTCGTAGGCGCCGGAATCCTGGTCGGAACCGACGTTGCCGCCGCTGGCGATGTCGGCTGCACTGCTGGCGCTGGTGCAGGCGTCGCCGGAGCGCATGCCGCGACAACCGTGCTCAGGACCAACAGAACCGCCAGAAACTTGAACAGATTTTCTCGATTCATGTGGTTAACTCCTTCTGGTTGATTGGCTTCTCCGAGGGCGTACAGTGCCGCTTCGGCAGGAAACGTACTTTTGAACAAATTAGTAGCGCTCAAAACCGGTGGGATGGTGCTGCTTTTGGCCCTCACCCACCCCACCCTCTCCATCTCCCACCGCAGTGGGCGAGGGAGGGGTGGGTGAGGGCGAAAGGCAATCTTCGCTCCTTCGCCCAGGCGAACTCATCCCGCTGCTTTTGAGCGCTACCAACAAATTTGAAGGCATGATTTCCCCAGTTGGGGCTGATTTGACGTATTCCGATGTCATCATGCCGCCACTTTGACAAAAGCGCTAGATTACGTTATATATCTCCTTGCGTTAGAATGCAAGAGTGAAAAGGTTGGGTGGCAGCCACGGATGTAGTGATCTGGTTAACGAATTCGTATCCGACTCTCCCGGTGGTAATGTCGTGCACATTTTCAGGCTGGGCGGGCCGGAGCCAAGAAGCAGCTACGGATTTTGCAGGTTGAATTGAGCGCACTCTGTTGGATAGGACAGGGATGGCACTGAATGGGTTTTTGACAAATGCCCCATCAATAGTATAATGGGCTTTGTCTTGGCCTTTGCCAGCAAGTTCATCCCCTCCTGTCCTCTTTGGGGGGTACCAAATGCTGACCTGTGGACAAAATGCTTCGTGTATACTGCATAGTCACAACATCGAAGGAGGTGATTGTGCCCCTGTGACGTCTTTAGGGGTTGGGCTCCCAAAACCGTATTCCCGAAATGTAAGCTGATTCGCAAATTCTGTTGCAGATTTGAGGAGGAGAGAGTATGAAACGGACAAAATGGGTTAGTATTCTGATCATTTCCATCATGCTTTTAGGCGCCTTGGCTGCTTGTGGCCCCAAGGCCACCCCGACGCCAGTGCCAACCAAGGTCCCGGCAGCGCCTGCGCCTACGAAAGCACCTGCTGCGCCTACCAAGGCACCAGCGCCGACTAAAGTGAAGCTCCCTGATCTTGGCGGCCGCGTCATCCGCATCGGCAGTGACACCACCTATCCGCCTTTCGAGTACGTGGATCAGAACAAGAACATCATCGGCTACGACGTCGACATGATCAACGCGCTGGCGAAGCTTCTCAACTTCAAACCGAAGATCATCCCAACCGGATGGGACGGCATCTTCGCTGCGCTGCAGGCTGGGCAGTTCGACATGGTGGTTTCCGGCGTGACCATTACACCGGAGAGGGCCAAGTCCATGGACTTCTCCATCCCGTACATGCACTACGGGCAGGTAGTTCTGGTCCGGGCCGATGAGACCAAGATCAAGAGCAAGGACGATCTGAAAGGGCACATCGTCGGCGTGCAGACCGGTACCACCAATGACGAAACCGCCACCAAGATCGTTGGCGACAAAAACGTCCGCCGGTACGACACGTTCGACCTGGCAGTGGTCGCGCTGGTCAATAAGGACGTGGATGCGGTAGTCATCGACAAACCTGCGGCCGAGGGCTTCATCGCCGTCTACAAGGGCAAGCTGAAGATCGCCGGCGAGCCATTCACCAGCGAGGACCTGGGGCTGGTGTTCCAGAAAGGGAGCAAACTTGTTGCCCCATTCAACGCTGGCCTGGAAGTCCTCAAGAAAAACGGCACCATGGACAAGATCTACGCCAAATGGTTCAAGGTCAGCCCGAAGAAACTACCGAAGCAGTTGAAGGAAAAGCCCGCTGCTGCAGCTCCGAAAGACGAGACCATCATCATCGGGACCACAGATAAAGTCACGGATCTCGATCCGGCGAATTCTTACGACTTCCACACCTGGGAGATCCACCACAACACCATGGACACCCTCTTGCACTACACGCCCGGCACCACCAACCTGGTTCCCGGCATCGCGGAGTCCATGCCTGAGGTCAGTGCGGACGGCAAGGTCTACACCTTCAAGATCCGCAAGGGCCTGAAGTTCCCTGATGGCACTCCGGTCGATGCAAAAGCGGTCAAATGGTCCATTGATCGTGTGTTTCGATTGAAGGGTCAGCCTAACTGGCTGGTGACCTCCTTCGTGGATCATGTGGAGGCGGTGGACGAATACACCGTCAAGTTCTATCTGAAAGAGCCGGTGAACTACTTCCCGCTGCTGGTTGCTACGGCTCCGTACAGCCCGCTCAGCCCCAAGTGCTATGACGCCGACAAGATCGATTCTGACAGCACCTGCGGCGGCTACGGGCCTTACAAGATCGTCAAGTGGGAACGGGATCAGGAGATGGACCTGGAGGCGAACCCGGATTACCAGGGTGACTTCGCACCGAAGGTCAAGCACATCATCGTCAAGTACTTCTCCGATCCGACCACCATGCGGCTGGCGCTGGAGAACGGCGAGATCGACGTGGCCGCCAAGAAGCTGAACCCGTCCGACTACGAGGACCTGGCGAAGAACCCGAAGCTCCAGGTGGTCAAGGGCCCCGGCTCTTTGATCCGCTACATCTGCTTCAACGTCAAGACCAAGCCTTTCGACAATGTCAAGGTACGTGAGGCCATTGCTGCAGCCGTGGATCGTGATGCCGTGGCTGGCAAGGCGTTCATGGGCACCCATCAGCCGCTCTACTCCATGGTTCCCATGGGCATGTGGAGCCACATCGACGCCTTCAAGGACAAATACGGCACGCGGAACCTGGACATGGCCAAGAAGCTCCTGAAAGAGGCCGGATTCAGCACCAGCAACCCGCTGAAGATGGACCTCTGGTGGACGCCGACCCACTACGGCCCGACGGAGTCCGACGTGGCCTCGGTGGTGAAGGATGCCCTGGAGGAGACCGGCATGATCAAGGTCAGTCTCCAGAGCGCCGAATGGGCCACGTACACCAAGTACATGACCGCAGGCAGCATGCCTGTCTTCCTGCTCGGCTGGTACCCCGACTATCTGGACCCGGATGACTACACCGCTCCGTTCGCTGAGACCAACGCATCCAAGGATATGGGCATTTTCTACAGCAACCCGAAGATGGATGCCTTGCTGAAGAAAGGCCGGGCCTCCAAGGAGCTCCGCAGCGACTCCCGGAAAGCGGTATACGAGGACATTCAGAAGCTCTGGGCCGACGAAGTGCCCACCTTGCCTCTGACCCAGGGTCAGCTGACGGTGGTTGCCAAGAAGAACATCAAGGGCATTGTTCTCGACCCGAACATGCTCTTCCACTACTTCTTGCTGGATAAGTAGGATAGACCGATGGGGGGCGGCTGATCGGTCGCCCCCTCATTCGTTCCGGAGGCTTCATGTCCCTTCGTTCGTACATCATCACACGTATTTTGTTGACCATCCCGATGCTTCTCATCCTCGTAACGCTGGTGTTCTTCATCCTCAGGGTCATGCCGGGAGACCCGGTGTTGGCGATGATGCGACCCGGCACTCCCAAAGAATACCTGGACCAAATCCGTCATGAGATGGGAATCGACAAGCCGCTGGCAGTTCAGTACGTGGACTACCTGGCGGATCTGGCTCAAGGGCACCTGGGAACCTCCCTGGCTCCGGTCAAAGGACGTCCGGTGGCCGAAGACCTGGAAGAGAAATTCCCCGCCACCCTGGAGCTCTCGATCGTCTCCATGATAATCACCGCTTTGGTAGGGATATTCACGGGGGCCTACGCGGCGTACAAGCGCAGAAGTCCTATAGACTACACTTTCAGGCTCTACAGCATCATAATCTACGCCATCCCGGTTTTCTGGTTAGGACTCATGCTCCAGCTCATCTTCGGGGTCTACCTCCACTGGCTGCCGGTGGCGGGGCGGGTGGACAACCTGACCTACGTTCCCAAGCACATAACTGGGTTGTACCTATTCGATAGTCTGGTGACGGGGAACTGGCGCAGCTTCTGGAATGTCCTCAAGCACATCACCCTTCCATCCGTCACGCTGGGCCTGTACCTTTCCGGCATTTTCACCCGGCTGACCCGTTCTAACATGCTGGACACGCTGCAGCAGGATTTCGTCACGGCTGCCCGGGCCCGCGGGATACCGGAACAGCAGGTAGTGCTGAAACACGCTTTGAAGAACGCTTTCATCCCGATCCTCACCATGATGGGGCTCCAGTTCGCCCTGCTGCTGGCCGGAGCAGTCCTCACAGAGAGTACTTTCTCCTGGCCTGGTCTGGGACGCTTCCTGGTGGAACGGATAAGCTACCGGGATTTCCCGTCCATCCAGGGAACAGTGGCGTTCTTCGCCCTCCTGGTAGCGCTGGTCAGTCTCACCGTGGACATCCTGTACTCCTATCTCGATCCACGCATCAGATACTAAAGCGAAGGGAACAGCGGACTCATGAACGATCTCGAACAAGTCGGACTCCTGACCCGCTTCCTTCGCGGCAGGAAGTGGTACGGGAGCGAGTGGTACATCGCTGTATCCGGCGGCATCATCCTCTTCCTGGTGGTGATGGGAACCATCTTTGCGCCGCTGCTTGCCCCTTACAATCCGATCAAGGCTGCCGGCGGCGCTTTCGTGCCGCCCGGCGGGGGCAAAGTGGTGCTGGTGACACTGCCGGGAAGCCCGATCGAATCCCCCCAGGACATCAAAGGGAAAAAGGTGGGCGCTCTGGCGCGCTCCACCGCCGCTTTCCGAGCCGATGAACTGAAAGCCAAGACTTACTACTTCCCCAGCGCCGAGAAAGCCCTGAACGCTCTTGTGAAAGGGCGTGTGGAGGCAGCTCTCCTGGACAAGCCGGATGCCGCTCAGCTCCTCCCGAAATACGCAGGCAAGGTGAAGCAGGTAGGGAAGCCTTTCGGCAAGACTTACCTCATGGGCACCGACAACCTGGGGAGAGACATTTGGAGCAGAGTGATCTGGGGGGCCAGGGGCATCCTGGTCGTCGCCCTTCTCTCTGCCCTTTTTTCCATGGCGGTCGGCGTCCCGGTGGGGCTGATTTCCGGGTACACGGGCGGCCCCCTGGACAGGGTCATTTCCCTCATCATGGACAGCATCTACTCCTTCCCCGGACTGATCCTGGCCATCGCCATGGCAGCCATGCTGGGGCCGGGGATACTCAACATCGCCATAGCGATCTCCGTGGTGTACATACCCACGTACTTCAGGATCACCCGGGGGCAGGTTCTGACCGTCAAGGAGGAGCTCTACGTCGAGGCGGCGAAAAGCCTGGGAGCTGTGAGCTGGACCATTCTGAAGGACTACGTTTTCCCCAACGTGGTGCCTTCGATCGTGGTGGTTTTCTCGCTGAACATAGCGGATTCGATCCTCACCGAAGCCGGCTTGAGCTTCCTGGGCCTGGGGCTCCCGCCTCCAACCCCGGACTGGGGCTTCGACCTGAACAAAGGGAGGGCATATTTGCCCAGGGGCTACTGGTGGCCCATTACCTTCCCCGGCATGATGATCGCTATAGTGGCGCTTGGATTCAGTTTGCTGGGTGAGGGATTGGGCGAGATCATGAACCCGAGGTTGAGGGAATTGTGATCTGCCTGCGGACGATGCGAGACGCGGACGGGGGTGCGGTGATGATCCGTGCCCCCGGAGGCCAATGGCACGGAAATTGGACGTTGTGCTGTACCATCTTGTAACTGTTCAGGCGATACTGACAGCGCGGACGAGGAGAGGTGCTCACCGCAAAGAACGCGGAGCGCGAGCCGATAGCCGTCAGCTTTCATGAAAGATCCTGATGCGGGGGCAAGGGGCGCTATCGGCTCACGGCTGACTGCTAACGGCTTTCAAGTCTCTCTGCGGTGAG
>WFSD01000438.1 GCA_015486235.1 Anaerolineae bacterium | reverse complement strand
GTATGCCTGTAGGGCGGACTGTTAATCCGCCCATGCGCACATCGCACGCCGAGACATGGCAAAATGGGAAGCGTGCGTGGCGGAAGTCTGCTCACAGATGGCGGGCCGACCCGTTCTCCCGCCAGGGGGAATGTTTTCGGAAGCGTCTGGTCGGGCCGTTGGCCCGACCAGAGCGGACTGACAGTCCGCTCTACAAATTGCCGCCGCAGGTGGTCGGGGTGATAGGTGAAGGCAAAGGGCAATCTTCGCCCTCTTGTCCGGGCGAATTCATCACACTGCTTTTGAGCGCTACCAATGAATTCGGGACTTGGAGGCGCCAGACAGCAAGGGATTAGGGAACAGGGGTTAGGGTGTGAAGAACGTCCCGCCGCTCCGGGAAGCCTTCCGCTGTACCCTAGTCCCTGGCCCCTGGCCCCTGTTTCATGGCGCCAGCCCGCCTCAAGAGCCGGATTCATCCGGTGGATGATAAAAACGCAACCCGTTGGTGGATGGCCTGGCAGTGCCAGCGTTACCGCCTCGGTTTGGAACGACGATGTAGCGGCGGAGGGCATTGCTTTTCCAGGAACTCATCTCCAAAATCAGCGAAAAGTCCGAGTTACTTTCTGTCTTGACAAATCAATGGGACATCGCGGCTGGCTGAGACGAGGGATGACACAGGTACCAGCTTCTTCTCCCACGAAAGAGTACGCGCTGCCCCATATTTTTCGAGGTGATGCCATCCATGTACGATCCATGTGCTTTTAAGTCAGATTGCCGGATGATACTGCTGACTTATCCACCACCAAGCGTGGGTGTAAATACGCAAAAAGTCGTATGTACGTCTGGAAATTCTTGATGCATACTTACTTTGGAGGGCAGGATGGACAAACAGTTTCTCGTACTGACCCTCAATCCCGGGTCGACGTCCACGAAGATCGCCCTGTTCCGGGGCGAAGAGCGGGTCTTCGAGGAGGTTCTCCGTCACAAGCCGGAGGATTTGGCAAGATTTCGTCGTACTGTGGAACAATATGAGTTTCGCAGGGATGTGATACTGGGTTCGCTGGAGCGCCATGGGGTCAGGCTTGACGACCTGAACGCTGTTGTTGGGCGTGGGGGCCTGCTTCCTCCACTGGAGAGCGGCACCTATCTGGTAAACGAGCCCATGCTAGAGTACTTGCGGAATCCAAATCGAGAACGTACGCACGCCAGCGATCTGGGAGCGATGATTGCCAACGAGATCGCCCGGAGAGCTGGGGTTCCCGCTTTTATCGTGGATCCTGTCAGCGTGGATGAATTCGATCCGCTGGCAAGGATATCCGGCCTGCCGGAGGTCGAGCGGAAAAGCCTTTCACATGCCCTGAATCTGAAAGCGGTGGCCAGGAAAGCGGCAAAGGACCTGGGGAAGCCATACGCAGAGCTCAATATGGTGATCACCCATATGGGCGGCGGCATATCAGTTTCAGCTCACCGACGCGGCCGGATGATAGATGTCAACCAGGCTTTGGATGGAACCGGGCCATTCTCTCCGGAGCGAGCCGGAGGCTTGCCTGTGGGCGATGTGTTACGGCTGGCGTACTCCGGCAGGTACACCTACGAGGAACTGTTCCGCCGGATCACCAAACAAGGCGGGTTGTTGGCTCATCTGGGCACCAACGACGCCCCCGAAGTAGAGCGCCGAATTAAGTCTGGCGACAAGAAAGCGGCTCTGGTCTACGAGGCTATGGCCTATCAAATCGCCAAAGAGATAGGAGGAATGGCAACTACCTTGAAGGGGAATGTGGATGCTGTGGTGCTCACTGGTGGACTGGCGCACTCGGAAATGCTGGTTGGCTGGATCAAGGAGAGAACAGGGTGGATAGCGCCCGTTCTGGTGTATCCAGGCGAAGACGAGATGCTGTCCATGGCCCAGGGCGCTCTTCGCGTGCTCAGAGGTGAAGAGAAAGCAAAGACCCTGGCGACGCATAAAAGTCCTGGGGCAAACTTTTGAGCAGAGCGCATCCTGCCTTTCGGTGGTATGCGGTCGTTCCCTTATTGGAAAACACGCGAGCAGGAGGCAGAATATGGTAGGACCAAAAGGCGAGAAAATAGTCGTCTGCATTGAGGATGAGCAGGATATGATAGACCTGACCCGGTTGGTGCTGGAGTCGCACGGGTACAGGGTACTGGGGGCGTTTGGAGGAGAAGAAGGCCTGGAACTTGTCAGGGCCGTTAAGCCGGATGTCATATTGTTGGATTTGATGATGCCCGGTCTTGATGGATGGGAAGTGTACAGATTGATCAAGAGCGATCCTTCTACTGCCGACATACCATTAGTAGTGGTAACGGCTAAGGCTCAAGGGCGCAAAGAGATACTGGAGCAGTTTCCGCAGAGCGTAGATGCGTATGTCATCAAACCTTTTGGACCATTCGAATTACTTGCTGCTTTGAACAAAGTTCTGGGCGAGGAACACCAAAACAAAAATCCAATCATCGTGGGTGCTCCGGACGAGATCCGGAATTAGACAATGCCGCTGTTTTGCCGTCAGGGGGTGGGATTTTGGCCCGGGGGTGCAGCGCCGAGAGGAAAGCCGCCAGCCGTGAGCGGATAGCTGTCAGCAGGAAGCTATCTGTAGGAGCGAACTGCGGCTTGCCTCTGCCATCCCAGGGTATTGAGAATTGGACTTTTGACAATCGGGCTCCCCTGCCAGGCTGAGTATTTCGCCTTGAAGGCAGGAAAGAAGGGGTGGTACATCTTGTAGTCGGGCTCCGCCCGACCACAAGATGTACCTTTTCTTCCCAGTCATGTGCCAGGCGTGAAGCCCCAGAAAGCTCCGTTTCCGCTTTGTCAAAAGTCCAATGAGAAGATTCCCCTTCGGTTTTTGTAGAGCCTGCGATGGGGCTATCGTTCTCATACAGTCCTTGCACCAGTTGCCCGGGATCGAGAGGACTGCTATCGTCCAGAGCGGCGAGTTCTCATGATTTCCTTTCTGAGAGCACCAGTTCGTATATCAAGGGAGGTGGGGCTACCGGTTCATCGCTGAAGCTGTAGGCCCCCGCCAGGAATTCCTTAGCCTCTTTCAGGCGCTGTCTATCGTTGGCGTGGATTGTCATCAGCGGTTCCCCTTCCTCGACCCGATCGCCAACTTTCTTGTGGAGCACGACTCCAACCGCGTGATCTATCGGTTCTCCTTTCTTTTCCCTCGCGCCCCCCAGGATCAATTCGCTGGAACCAATGGTCAATGCATCCACTCTCGCCAGGTAGCCGGATTTTGGGGAAAGCAGAGGTTCCTGGAAACTTGCCGCGGGGAGGTTCGCCGGGTTGTCTACGGCAGCTGGATTACCCCCCTGAGCGACGATGACCTCGCGGAATTTCTCCAGGGCTTCGCCGTTGTCCAGTTGGGCTGCAGCCATAGAACGGGCTTCGGCGCGGCTCTCGGCCTTGTCCGCCAGGAGTACCATTTCCGCCGCTAGCGCCACCACCAGATTGCGGAAATCCGCTGGTCCGCGTCCCCGAAGGGTATCTATTGCCTCCCTGACCTCCAATGCATTCCCGACAGCATTGCCCAAAGGTTGATTCATGTTGGTTATAAACGCGGCCATCCGCTTTCCAAGGTCAGCACCTGTGTCTATCATCAAGCGCGCCAGCTTCACTGCGTCCTGGACATTCTTCATGAACGCTCCGGTGCCGACTTTTACGTCCAGGACGATGGCGTCGGCGCCCCCGGCGATTTTCTTGCTCATGATGGAGCTGGCAATCAGGGGGATGGAGGGGACTGTGCCGGTTGCATCCCGCAGGGCATAGAGTCTGCCGTCGGCCGGCGCGAGGTTTTTCGTCTGGCCCGCGATCACGATCCCTATCTCGCGCAACTGTGCCTTGATCTGCTCCACGGTCAAGTTGACGTTCAAGCCGGGGATGGACTCCAGTTTATCCAGGGTACCCCCTGTGTGAGCCAGCGCCCGCCCGGACAGCTTCCCGAAAGGCAGGCCCAACGAGGCTACCACAGGCCCCAACGCCAGTGTTACCTTGTCTCCCACGCCGCCGCTGGAGTGCTTATCCACGATGAACGGAGCCACATCGTGCAGATCGAGCATCTCACCGGATCGGGCCATCTCCAGGGTCAGGTGGCGTATCTCTTCTGTGGTCATTCCCTGGAAGAAAACCGCCATTGCCCATGCGGCAGTTTGGTAATCCGGTATCTCCCCTGCCGTGAACTTCTTGATGAACAGAGCGATTTCCTCTGGTGAGTGCTCCCCGCCATCACGTTTTTTCTCTATGAATTTCACCATGTGGAATGCCATTTCTTCCTCCCAGAAGTGACTTGCAATGGCCACCAGTTAGCGGCTCCAGTTGCCTTTTATAGCACAGTTGAGCCTGTACGTCCAGCAAGGGCTTGCAACGTCGGGAAAACGAAGTAATTCCTGGGGGCCCGTAGGGCCCCCAGGAATCCCCGGAACCATTATCGCTCTACATCAATCCCAACGGCAAGTAGCGGATCGCTTCAGAAGCGTCGAGAATGCCCCTGAAGCGATTTCGGGCTTTTGATTTGCTTCGAAATCCCACGTCAGGATTGCGCAGGCAGCTGCTTTATCCCCTGGCTCAGCATTCCCAAATATGGATTTGACTGGTTGCCCGGTGGTAGATTTGTCGAGGCTGCAATAGCTCCTTGGAGCCATGCCCAAAATTGGAATTGTGGGTGTCCCTGGGTTTGCGGTTCGGGGGGCGTTTTTACCTGAAAATGAGCGCCACCTGCTCCAGCGCCAGCAAAATCAGTACGAAAGCGGCATCTACCGCCAGGGCGAACGCCATTGAAACGGTCAGCGGCTGCAGCCAACGTCCAACCTGCGCCATTTCCCCTGCCGACGGGACGAATCCCATGGCGTAGGCTGCTGCGCTCACGATGGCCAGATAAGCCGCTACCGTCCCCCAGGGCCTGCGATCGCTGGCGCTGGGGAGCATCGAATTGCTGCTGACAACTACCACGTAGAGCCAGAGGAGGCTGTCAGGCGTGTTGCGTACCCTGCTCCAGAGGCGCAAGATGCCGCCGGCCATTCCGTTGCCCTGAAACGCCCCCTCCAACGGGAACACGTAATTCCCGATGAGCGCCAGCAGCGCCGTCCCGACCAGAAATGGCGCCAGGCCTACCAGTCCGTCGGCCAGCGGACCACCGCTCCGGATAGTGACCGACCCCATTTGCAGCTTCCCTTTTGCCATTCTGGGCCACACGCGGAATTTCGACGGGTGCAGGCCCAGCAGCCATCCCACAGCCCAATGGCTGAGCTCGTGCAAGAATACGCCGGGATAGAGGAACAGAAAAATCCCGAACTGAGAGGCCTTGCTGCTGCCTGTGATCAGGTAGAAAAAAGTGTACAGGTGGAGAAAAATCCACCGGTTCACCAGCACCAGCCCCACTACAGCCAGCGCCAGCGCTGCAAGTCCCTGCCACCATGTCCCCTGCGGCATCAACATCCCTGCCCACGCCAATGGATTTCCGCCCTGTGGCGGTTGCGCCATCGCCACCACAGCCCCACTGGATAACCAACCATTTTCGCCACGTCCCCCACCACCCGGATGACCGGCACCAGGGCAAGCGCGTACAGCCCCTCCCACGGTGCCTGTCCCGCGATCACAGGCCACAGCCGACGGTAGGGAGCCCAGCAATACGCAATGTATCCCAGGAGCAGAAGCAAGAGTGCCCACGGCGTCACCAGGATTGCCGCCGCCAGGACTGCTGGGAGGGCCACCAGGTAGGTGAAATATCGGACGGCATGACGAAGCCGCCAAAGGTCGGCCTTACCGTCGCCGCGGGCGTACCGGTAGTACTGGAGGGCGAACGCCCTCAGGGAGGGACGCGGGCGAAAGTAGGCAATAGCCTCCGGTGCCCAGCCGAACTCTCCGGTGCACTCTCGCAGGCGGAAATCGAATATCAAGTCCTCGCAGAAGTCGAGCCACTCGGGGTATCCGCCTGTTCTCTTCCATGCCTCTTTGGCAAACGCCACCGACCTGCTGGATGGAAGAAACGTCTTCGGGTTCACATCTTCGACTGCCGGGAGCACCGTGGCACCCATCACCTCCTCGAAGAGAGTACGCGGATCGGGGAGGAAAAAGCCGGAGACCGCCAGCGGCGCGTTTGGCGCTGAGAATGGTTCCAGCAAACGCTCCAGCCAGTGGGGATGAAGCCGGACGCCGGCGTCGGTGGATGCGATGACAGGGTTCTGGGCTTCGGTGATGGCCCTGTTGCGACCCTTGGAGATGTTGGCCCCGGGCTCCACGAAAACCCGGAGCGGGAATCTGCTGGCGTATGCCTTCACCTGAGCTACCGTGTCGTCGTCGGAACCGCCATCAACCACCACCACCTCATCGGGGAGACGCGTTTGAGCTGCCAGGGAGTCCATGAGTTCCTGGATTGCCTCCCCTTCGTTGAGTACTGTGATAATCACCGAGGCTTTCATGTGGCTCCCCTGGAGAGAAGTGGAACAGCCAACGGGCCAGCGAACCAAGGCTCCCCCGCCGATTCCGTCATCGCGAAAACCTGGGGTCTTCCCGCAACAGACGCTTCAGGCCATCGCTGAGACCCGCTCTCGGCGTCCACCCCAGGAGATCCCTGGCGAGGGAGATGTCCGCAACCATACGGTGAACCCCTCCGCTTCTGCCGCGATTGTAGAGGACATTGGCTTTCCTGCCAGTGGCTTCCTCTATCAGCTCCACCAGGTGGTTGAGGGAAGTCTCCCTGCCGGAGCCGATGTTGATGATCCGGTGATCCACCTGATCCCGCTCTCCGGCCAGCACCAGCGCCCTGACCACGTCGTCCAGGTACACGAAATCCCTCGTCTGAGTCCCATCACCGAAGACAACCAGCGATCCACCGCGGAGCGCCTGCTGCACGAACTGAGGGATCACCGGAGGGTGCGATGGAGGTATCGGCTGACCCGGCCCGTAGGCGTTGAATATCCGCAGGGCCACGGTGGTTATGCCGTAAAGGGATCCCAGGGTGAAGAGGTAATATTCCGCTGCGACCTTGCTGACGGCGTACGGTGCCGGGGGATTGGGCCACATCCCCTCGTGAAGCGGCTGGCTTGGCTGATCCCCGTAGATGGTGCTGGAGGAACTGAGCACCACACGCCTCACCCCGACAGTCCGCATCGCCTCCATGAGGGCGACGGTTCCCCCGACATTTACTTCGTTGTACTCTCTGGGGTAGAGCACCGATTCCGGCACGGAGACCCGTGCTGCCAGGTGATACACGCAGTCCACACCCTGGAGAAGGGTCCAGAGGAGCGGAACATCCCGAACGTCGCCCTGGTAGAATTCCACCTCCGGCGGCAGGCTGGAGGCATCCCCCGTCAGGAGGTTGTCCAGGACGCTCACGGAGTGCCCTGCTGCCACCAGTGCTTTGCTCAGAGCCCTCCCGATGAATCCAGCTCCACCAGTTATCAATACACGCATCTACCACTCCAATACACAAAATCCTCGCGGCTCTCGGCTGACGGTCGTCACTTTGCCATGTCGCCGAAGAGGCCGAGTATGTCCAGCTCTTCCAGCGGGAACTCCCGCAACAACACCGGGAGTGTGGCATTCATCAAATCCGCCCGCTCCTGGCGGTCCATCCCCTCCAGCGCAGTGCTCAAGCCGGTCTCGATGAGCTTCCGAAGGAAATTCCCACGTTCCTGAGCATCCATCGAATCCATCACCTTCGGCAGAATCATCTGCACCAGGTCCACGACGTCATCAGGACCGAGCTCACTCACCATTTTCAACAGAAGTTGCTCTTTCATTCCCATCCTTTGTTGCCTCCGCTGCCGCAAGCCAAGACATTGCAGGCGCCCGCACCGCGAAGTGCAAACGCGCACATGCGGCTCGTCGTCTACCTCGCTCCTCTCCCAAAAGCGGACTTTACCTCTCCACTCTTCAGGCGGGATGCAGTCCGGCGGCAGTAGACCCCGATGGAGCCCGGTATCAACGCCCCGAAAAGCAGACACTCTATCCGGTAGAGCCAATACCCAAGCAGGCTCCCAGCCCTGACCATCCAGAAAAGGAACAGGTGCAAGGCGGTCAGCACGACCAAAAAATCACTGATGGGCCCCAAGGCGGGGCCTCCGGCGTACCAATCTATCCCCCACACGGCCAGCAGCGCCAGGAACAGAACGAACACCACAGCTCCCAGCGGTCTGGCGACCTCCTTCCGAACATCCGATTTCTCTTTGTCGTTGGAATCTCTGGTCATTCGCCCACCGTGTTGATGAATTTCTCCAGCGCTGCAAGCGCCCGTTCCGCGTATGCCTGATACCTCGCCCGCTTGT
>WFSD01000437.1 GCA_015486235.1 Anaerolineae bacterium | reverse complement strand
GATGGAGACACCGTGTTCCGGCAGCACAAGGAGAGAGCGAGCCGGTAGCTTCTTCTCCCGCGCAGCATGGTTAGTCTGGAGCGCCTCGCGAATTATGAATCTCACAATGCTACATAAGTCGTCGAGGCTGTTGAACCGTTCCGCCTGTTGCTTCTGGTTATGCACGGCGTGCAACCGCCAGGAGCAACAATCGTTGACAAGACTTAAAAGTTAAGTTATATTGCATTGTATCTAATCTGGGAGGTAATTCCTTGGGTGAAATGGACGAGATTCTGAAAGGCCGGAGGTTTTCATGAGGGCAATCCTTGAAAGGCTTCTTAGAGGAGAGATCTCCATCGAGGATGCAGAAAAGCTGCTGCGGATAAGTACGATGGAGGAAATCGAGGATGCGACCCTGGATATTCGTAGGGAGATCCGGGCAGGGATTCCCGAGGTGATCTGGAGTGAGGACAAAGCCACTGCCAAAGTGGTGGAAATCGCTTCTGCTTTTTTAGAGCGCGAGGGGCGGGCCATCATAAGCAGAGTCTCCGAGGAGCAAGCAAAGGCCTTACAAGAGGCTTTCTCTGGCAAGTACGAGCTCCGGGCGAACAAGAAGGCCAGGCTAGTCGTGGTACGCAGGCGGGACTTCCAACCTCCTAAGCTAGGCCGAAAGATCGGCATCATGACTGCTGGCAACTCCGACGTTGCAGTGGCGGAGGAGGCCAGAGTCATTGCCGAGGAGATGGGATGTGACGTGCTGACCTCCTACGACGTCGGGATCGCCAGCTTCCACAGGCACATAAAGCCTCTCAAGAAAATGGTAGAGGAAAGCGTGGACGCCATCGTGGTGGTAGCGGGGATGGAGGGCGCTCTCCCCTCGGTGATCGCCAGCCTGATTGACGTCCCCGTCATCGGTGTACCGACCTCGGTAGGATATGGCCTCGGATCGGGAGGTGTAGGAGCGCTGACGGCTATGCTCCAGAGTTGCTCGCCGGGGCTTTGCGTGGTCAACATTGACAACGGCTTTGGCGCCGGAGCCTTCGCGGCCCTGATAGCCAGAAGGGTGTCCAGATCCCTGAGGGAGTGTGAGGAAGGGACATAAGCACAGCTCACCCTGATTTCGGACTTTTGACAAAGCGGAAACGGAGCTTTCTGGGGCTTCACGCCTGGCACATGACTGGGAAGAAAGGGTACATCTTGCGGTCGGGCTCTGTCCGACTACAAGATGTAGTGCCCCTTCTTTTCTGCCTACAAGGCGAAAAACTCAGCCCAGCAGGGCGACCCGATTGTCAAAAGTCCAATCTGATTGCTTTCTCAGTGTTTCTATGGGCAGGACTCTCGAACTGGAAAATATTGTGAAAGGAGGAGGGAGCCAAGCATGGAGATGATATATGGGTAAGAGGAAGCCAAAGGATAGAGACTTCATCGAGACAAGGGAGGGCATGTTTTTCTGCGTTACTGGTTATTTGCACCCGCCGGACAAATATACTGCCTACCTCAAGTACTCCCCTGCCCCGGTGGGGAAGTGGAAAAGCAAAGGAACTTCGTATCGCAGAGAACTGGAATACTATCACGTCAACAAGGTGGCTGATGGAATTGCCCACCTGGAACAAGACTACCCTCAATACGTTCACTACTGTCCGGTCAGAGGCATAAAATTCTCGATGGTTCCCCATGCTTATGTCAAGAAATATTACCTCCCCGAGGAGCGGCTGAGGGAGATCCTTGAGGCACCGCGTGACCCCCTTGAGGAGGAAGTACGTGCCTTTGTAGCTGAGATAATGGCCTACACTGGGCTTCAAAAGGAAGATTTCGGCATAACCGGCTCCATCCTCATTGGCATACATAACCCTGAATTTTCAGACATCGACCTGCTCGTATACGGCCTGGAGAACGCCATGAGGGTCAAGGCGGCATTGAAGGAAAGAAAGTCGGCTAAGATCCGTTCCGTGTCAGGAAAGACTCTTGAGGATTGGTGCACCTCTGTGTCCGGGCATTTCCCCTTGAGCTATCAAGAAGCCTGCTATCTCGCCAGCAGGAGGTGGAATTATGGCTTCTTCGAGGGCCGATACTTCTCCATCCATTCCACGAGAAAGGAGGAGGAAATACGGGAAAATTACGGGGATAGGGTGTACAGGGAAAGAGGGGAGGCAAAGATAGAGGCCGTGGCTACGGATGCCAGCGAATCCATGTTCACACCGGCTATATACAAAGTAGAAAATGTGAGAGTAATTGAGGGTGGGGAGGAGGCGCATCAGGCCGCGCCTCTGCTAAAGGAGATCGTCTCCTATGAAGGGCTCTTCCGAGACGTCGTGGATGACGGCGAGGAAATAGAAGCCAGAGGCAAGCTGGAAAGCGTCAATGACCAGTACTACAGACTGGTGATAGGGACAACCATGCTCCAGGGCAGGGGCTACGTGAAGCCAGGCTTTCGGAGCAAATCCTGGGAGCCTGATAGTTCACCGGAGGTTTCTTGAGGCGCATCAACCTCACTACCGCGGCCAGCGGAGATACCGACGATCCGGTATGATGTGAGAAATAGATCGGACGGGCCTGGCGGCGAGCACCTGGGTGGTCGGTGGGTTCCTAACGGGTTAGTGGATTACGTTTGAATGCAACCGGTTTGTCCCATCCGGTTCCGCGAGGGGGAAAATGACCATTACAGAGGAAAAGGATAGGCCACAACTTGGCCTCAACATGCACCCCAGATGGCTGGGAAAT
>WFSD01000436.1 GCA_015486235.1 Anaerolineae bacterium | reverse complement strand
GACTGGTGCGGCAGGTAGGATTCATGCAATACGTGAAAGCGTAGAAAAAGGGCGGGGGCAATGCTCCGCCCAGGTGGCCGGCGTTTGCAGTACCGGATGGATTGGCAGCGCTCAAAAGCAGTGGGGCGATGGGCAGGGGCGAAAGCCGCCTTTTGCCCTCACCCATCACTCCGGCCGCCTGCGGCAGCCTGTTCCTCTTCCCTCTCCCATGGCATGGGCGAGGGAAGAGGGGCACCACGGACACGGCTGGGCCGTGGGAAACTGGCAAATGGCGTGGAATTTGCTCTCTTGAGCCGTTTCCGGCACTGCTTGCGCCGCCGCTGATGGCGAGTTTCGTAGGGCGAGCTGTCAGCTTGCCCCGGCGCAACACTCTCGAAGCCGTTCCTGCCGGTGAGAAAGTGAAACTTGCTTGACTGGACGTCCGGCAGCCCCTTCCTCGCCTGCGGAAGCGGGAGAGGGAGGGGCTGGGGTAGGAGAGGGCCAAAAGCCGCGCCATCCCACCAATTTTGAGCGCTACCAAAAATTTTAATGCAGGTGACCTCGGGCTATCGAATCAAGCCGAGAGCCCATTAACCAGGAGATGTGAATGGCTGAGACGAAAGAGAAAAGCGTCGGGAGGGCCCGGAAGAGAAGTAGAAAAAACGGGAAGCTCGTCATTGTCGAGTCACCCGCAAAGGCAAAGACCGTCGGAAAATTCCTGGGCAAGGGATACACGGTGAAAGCATCCGTGGGACATGTGCGAGACCTGCTCCGTTCGCGGCTTTCAGTGGATGTGGAAAACGATTTCCAGCCCGAGTACCGGGTACCCAGGGAGAAATCAAAGGTCGTGAAAGAGCTGAAGGCAGCGGTGAAGAAAGCTCTCGAGGTGTACCTGGCCACCGATCCCGATCGCGAGGGTGAGGCCATCGCATGGCATGTGATGGAGGTAACCGGAGCGGAACCAGAACACACCCACCGTGTGGTGTTCCACGAAATAACATCCCCTGCCATCAAGGAAGCATTTGCCAACCCCCGCGGTCTGGATATGAATCTGGTGAATGCTCAGCAGGCCCGGAGAATCCTGGATCGCCTTGTCGGGTACAAGATTAGCCCGCTTTTGTGGAAAAGAGTGCGCAACAGGACGTCGGCAGGGCGCGTCCAGAGCGTGGCGCTCCGGCTCGTTGTCGAGCGAGAGCGGGAGATCGAGAACTTCGTCCCTGAGGAATACTGGACTATCGAGGCGGACCTGGCAAAAGCCTCCGAGCGGCAGAAGCCGGATCGTCTGGTCTTCCGGGCCAGGCTGATCCGGATCGACGGCAAAAAAGCCGACCTGAAGAACGAATCGGACACCCAGGCGATAGTCGAGGATCTGGAGAACGCTTTCTACCACGTTGAGAAAGTCAAGGAAGGGACGCGGAAACGCAGACCTTCGCCCCCTTTCACCACCAGCACCATGCAACAGGCAGCATCGCGATTCCTGGGATTCACCGCCTCCAAAACCATGGGGCTGGCTCAGTTCCTTTACGAAGGCGTGAACCTGGGCAGCGGCGAGCGGGTCGGTCTGATCACGTACATGCGAACCGACAGCTACAATGTTTCCAGGCTGGCTCAGGATGAAGCACGGAAGTACATCGCCGAGAGGATCGGGAAGGAATACCTGCCAGAGAAGCCACCTTTCTACCGCACCAAGGCGAAAGGCGCACAGGAGGCCCACGAGGCCATTCGGCCAACATCGGTAATGCGCACGCCAGAGAGCGTGAAACAGTACCTTACCAGGCCCCAGTACAAACTCTACTCTCTCATCTGGCGGCGTTTCGTGGCAAGCCAGATGCTGCCCGCTGTGTACAAAACCATCTCGGTGGACATACCGGCAGGCCCGGAAAACGCTCAGAAAAAACCATATCTCTTCCGTGCCACAGGGTCGGAGCTAATCTTCGCCGGGTTCCTGAAAGTGTACTCCGAGGGAGTGGAGAAGGACGAGAGCCTCTCGGTGAAAATCCCGCCTCTCACCGCGGGAGAGCTCCTGGACCTGATAAAACTCATTCCAGAGCAGCATTTCACCCAGCCACCCCCGCGCTACACCGATGCGTCCCTGGTCAAGACACTGGAGGCCAACGGCATCGGCCGGCCGAGCACTTACGCTTCCATCATCTCCACGCTCGTCAACCGGGAGTACGTGGAGAGAGCACAGCGCCAGCTCAAACCCACGAAGCTAGGGGTCGTGGTGAATGACCTCCTGATCAAGCATTTCCCCGACCTGTTCAATGTCGGCTTTACCTCGGGCATGGAGGAAAAGCTGGACAAAGTGGCTGCAGGGGAGAAGGATTGGGTAACTCTGTTGAAGGATTTCTACCCACCTTTTGCTGAGGAACTCTCCAAAGCGGAGAAAGAGATGGAGAACGTGAAGCCGGAACTTGAGGTCACCGACGAGAAATGTCCCGTGTGCGGGGCTCCTCTGGTAGTGAAATACGGTCGTTACGGCAAGTTCCTGGCCTGCAGCAGGTATCCGGAGTGCAAATTCACCAAGCCGTACCTGGTGAAGACCGGTGCCAAATGCCCCAAGTGCGGCGGCGACCTGGTGCGCCGAACTACCCGAAAAGGGAAAGTGTTCTACGGCTGCATCAACTATCCGAAATGTGATTTCACCACCTGGAAGCGTCCTCTGGCAACGCCCTGCCCCAAATGCGGCGGCCTTCTGGTCGAGTGGAACAAGAAAACCGCAAAGTGTCTCCAGTGCGGTGAGACTTTTCCGCTGGAAGAGGTGGAGGCGAAAAAATGAGCGGACCAGCAAATAGACAAACTGGCATGTCGACAGGTCGGCGAGACATCGAATCCCGCATGGAAAGGCTCCGTTCTTTGCTGAGCAACCGCGAATTGGACGGGGTATTGGTAACCCAGCCCTACAACATTCGCTACCTGACCGGCTTCACTGGCGGGGAAGGATGGCTGGTCATCACACAGGAGAGGGCACAGTTCGCCACCGATTCCCGATATTTCGAGCAGGTGGAACGGGAAGCGCCGGGCGTAGAACTCGTGCGCCTGCAAAGCCCCGTCAAAGAGAGCCTTATCAAGTTTTTCGAGAGCATCCCAGCCAAACGGTTAGGGTTCGAAGCGGAACACATGACCGTGGGATTTTCCAACCGCTTCCTCCGAAACGACAAATCCCACGAATGGGTACCCACGTCAGGCATGGTGTTGGGCCTGCGGGCGGTCAAAGAGCCGGAGGAAGTCGAGGCGATCCGCGTGGCGATCCGCGTCGCCGAGGATGCATTCAAAGCTTCTGTGCCTCGCGTTGTGCCGGGCAAGACCACCGAGCGGGAGCTTGCATGGTGGTTGGAGAAAGAGATGCGCGAGCGAGGTGCCGAGAAACTGGCGTTCGACACAATAGTTGCCGCCGGCCCTAACGGGGCCATGGCCCACGCGGTGCCGGGGGGCACTCCGATACCGCCCGGCGTGCCGGTGGTGATCGACATGGGCGCACAGGTAGACGGCTACTGCTCCGACTTCACCAGAACTGTTTGCTGGGGCAAGCCAGAGGACCCAGAGCGGTTTTGGGAGGTGTACAACACGGTGTTGAAGGCGCAGGAGAACGCCATAGCGAAGCTCCGGCCCGGCATGAACGGCAGGGAAGGAGATGCACTGGCACGCGACATAATCGCACGCGCTGGGTACGGGCACGCATTCGGGCATTCGCTGGGACACGGTGTTGGGCTGCAGGTGCACGAACTCCCACGCCTGAGCGCCTCCGCCGACGACTCCACGCTAAAACCCGGCATGGTCGTGACTGTGGAACCGGGCATCTACCTGCGCGCGTGGGGCGGTGTCCGGATCGAGGACATGGGGTTGGTGGCGGAGCACGGCCTCGAACTGCTCACCTCACTGCCAAAGGAGCCGCTGATCCCCTGACGGGCGTGACCCCTACCGTCGTGCCGCGCTTCCGGGCCTTGATTTGCTTCGAAAGCCCGCAAACCCAGATGTGAACTCGCCGGTGGAAGTTCTGCAAAGCAGCCGCCATGAACGGCAGTTCACCGCGTAACGACAAAAAGTAGATCAGAGGGTGGACTAATTGCAGCTTAACAAATTGTTCTGACAATGCCGGATTTTCTTACTCAGAGACATCCGTGCTGTGTGAGCCGCCATCCTGCCGCTCACAACAACATTGTGCTGTGCCCATCGTTGAACCCGATAATGGGGTTTGTGTTGGATTTGCAGCACCGAATGAATTCGGCACTTGAGGCACCTCTGGCGCCGACCAGAGCGTTGCCTGCGCGGAGAACGCTCTTTCGACGTAGGGACGTTTTGAGCGAGACCACGTCCTGTTCGGCGGGCGTTAGCCCGCCTTGAGAGCCGGATTCATCCGGTGGAGGCCAAAAAATACGACACCCCCTGGCCGGCTCTGTGACAATCCCCTTTTGTCAGGATAATTTGTAAATGTGCAAACAGTCCACCCTACAGCCCCGACATCGGGGGAGATAAATGTAGCCTGGGGCGCCTAGCTCGATCACACCAGGAGAGCGTAAGCCAGCACGCTCGCGCCGATCACGGCACAGTACACGGCAAACACGTACAGCGGGCGCTTGCGCACGAATCCCATGAGGAAGCCAATGGCCAGGTATCCGCTGATGGCTGCTGCTGCAAATCCCCATAGCAGGATCGATATCTCGTGCCCGGTGACCCCCGTCGCCAGCAAATCTTTCAACTTGAGCAGCCCAGCGCCGAAGATTATCGGCACGCTCAGGAGGAAACTGTACCGCGCCGCCGTATCCCGCTCCAGCCCCCTTGCAAGCCCGGACGAGATCGTGGCTCCGGACCTGGATATCCCGGGCATGATGGCGACCGCCTGCGCACAACCGATGATTATCGCATCCAGCCACCCGACACTGGTAAATCCACGTTCCTTGCGGCCAAACCACTCACTCAAGAAAAGGATCAAAGCCGTCACCAGGAGCGCAGCCCCTACGTAAACCGGCTTCTGGAAAAGAGCTTCGAACCAGTCGCTGAATGCTGCTCCGATCACGGCAGCCGGCACCGTTCCTATGACAAGCCCCCACGCGAGCCTAGCCTCTGGCTTGTCCAGCGACCTCCTGACCAGGCTATCCCATGCGGCTTTCACCAGTACGACGAGATCACTCCAGAAGAAAATCACTACCGCCAGGAGCGTGCCCCAATGCACTGTCGTGTCGAACACCAACCCCGGCGACTTCCACCCCAGTGCCCACGGGACTACCACCAGATGCCCCGAGCTGCTGACCGGAAGGAACTCCGTGAGTCCCTGCAGTATCCCCAGAAAGATTGCCTGAAGTGTGTTCATTTGCTTCCGTCCTCACCTTTTAGCATTTTCACCGCTTTCTCCAGCGGTGCATCCTCCCCGGCTTCCGGCTCCACATGCAGGTCCGGCTCTATCCCCCTGCCGTCTATGGCGCGCTTCCTGGGAGTGAGCCACTTGGCAATGGTTATGTGGATCGAAGAGCCATCGTCAAAAGTGTGAATGTCCTGTACCGACCCTTTGCCAAAGGTCTTGCCTCCCACCAACTTAGCCCGACCGTAGTCCTGGAGAGCACCCGCCAGTATCTCTGCCGCGCTGGCAGTACCGCTATCTACCAGGACGACCATCGGCATATCCACAGCCACGCCCTTACCTCGGACTCTGTGGGCAATTTCTTCGTCCCTGTGCTTCTCGTAAAGGAGGACTTTCCCGGCGGGGAGGAATTCCCCGGCGACCTCCTCCACCGAGGAAAGGAGACCACCCGGGTTTTGCCTCAGATCAAGGACGAGCCTGCTTGCTCCTTGCCGCCTCAAATCCTCAATCGCTTTCCGCAACTCCTCATCGCTTCGTTCCCCGAAAAGGTCAAGAAATACATACCCGATACCAGCTTCCTTGTCTAGAACTCGCCACGAGACGGTAAAATGTCTGATCTCCGCCCTGGTGATGGTGAAAGTGATCACCTCGCCGGGTGCCCGCCGGACCGCTATTTTCACCTGTGTTCCTGGCTTCCCACGCACCCAGCTTACCACCTGCTGGATATCCGGATGCTCTGGCACTATGTGGTTATCCACTTTCACCAGCACATCGCCGGCCTTGATGCCAGACCTATCGGCCGGATTCCCTGGCATTGGGCGCAGGATGATAGAGCCGTCCGACCGCATCTCCAGCCATGCCCCGATGCCGCCGAACTTTCCTTGCAAGTCCTCCTGTTCCATGCGGCTCGATTGGGGCCGGAGAAAGCAGGTATACGGGTCGTCGAATGCTTTCGTGAGCCCTTCGATCGAGCTGTACACCTGCTCCTGTCGAGAGGGCATGGGGCCGATGAACTCCTGGTTCAGCAGGTTCCACGACTGCCGGTACAGCTTGAGATCCGAGTGGCCGGTGGGAATTGCACTCACGCCGTTCACCCATACCGCCACACCGTAACCCGCGGCAAACGCCATCACCATGAATACCCAAAACGCTGCCAGAGCTACGGCAAGAGTTCTTTTTTGCATTCACCTCACCTCACCTTTCACCACAGGCTCCTACCTCCGCGGGGATCGAGGACATTATGGATTCCCCCTGAGATATCTTCAGTATTCATCAACCCCGAGCGATGGGACGCGCCATAATTCAGGCACGTCGAAAAAACCCTAGAAGCAGCATGGGCCTTCGATTCGCTTCGAAGACCCATTATTTTAGCATAGTGAGTGCCTTCGCGCACCTGAGCGTGGAAAAAGGGATTCCGAAGTGATCACCAAACCCAAGCGACGAGTCGTACCAGGTTCCAGACGCGTCAAAAGGGCTCCAGAAACGGTCGCAGGCCCTCGATTTGCTTCGAAGGCCCGAGGTATGCTCGACACATAACAAAAAACGGGCGGAAGGCACCCGCCCGTCGTCAATATCCGGCCTCCGACTTTGCCGCAGGAGTTTCCACGGCAAAATGGCACAGGCCGCTCAATCGGGGACGACCCTGGTGCCGGTCTCACCCTCCAACGCGGCGGTGAGGTGCTCTGGATCGGTGATAATGGCCTCTTTGCCTCCAGCCTCGAGGTACCAGATGATAGCGCGGATCTTCGGTTCCATGCTTCCTTTGGCGAAATGCCCCTCCTCCAGGTATCTCCTTGCCTCGGAAACGGTCATCTGGTCGATGGCTTTCTGGTTCGGCTTGTTGAAATTGAGATAGACTTTCTCCACAGCCGTAGAAATGAGGAAAAGATCAGCCCTGATGGACCGCGCCAGCAGTGAGGACGCAAAATCCTTGTCGATCACGGCAGCGACGCCTTTCAGCGTGCCATCTTCCTCTTCAACTATTGGGATGCCGCCGCCGCCAACGGTTATGGTGATGATCCCCGCGTCCAGCAGCTTCCTCACTGCCTCGATTTCCACAATCTTCTGGGGGATCGGGGATGGTACCACACGCCGCCAGCCGCGACCAGCATCCTCCACCACAGTCCAGCTATTTTCCTTAGCACGACGTCTGGCTTCCTCCTCGTCCATGAAAGAGCCAATTGGCTTGGTTGGGTTCTGGAAAGCGGGGTCATCCTTGTCCACCAGCACCTGGGTTACCACGGTAGCCGCAGACTTTGTCATACCTCGCCTCTTGAACTCATTGTACAGGTTCTGCTGCAAAGCGTAGCCAATGGCACCCTGGGAGTCCGCGCCACAGGCATCCAGCGGGACCTCGTGCATTCCGGCAACCTTTGCCGCTATTTCAGAGCGGCGGAGGATGAACCCCACCTGCGGGCCATTGCCATGCCCGATGGCGATATCCCATCCTTTTTCGATCATGTCGACGATATGCCGGGTGGTTTCCTTCACTGCATTGTACTGATCCTGAACGCTGACATGCTGCTTGTCTTTGATCAGGGAGTTGCCGCCTATGGCAACCACTGCTACTTTCCCCATCGAAACACCTCCTCGATTCATCGTTTGTCGGATCTCCGGCGGGGATGCAGCGCCGCTGCACCCCTACCGGACATCAGGTTGCATCACCACATGGTCAAAGCCATTGCAGCCTTTTGGACGTGAAGCCTGTTCTCTGCTTCGTCGTAAACCACAGAATGCGGGCCATCGATGATGCCGTCCGTGACCTCGATGTTCCTGTCCGCAGGCAGTGGGTGCATGTAGATCGCATCTGGCTTCGCCAGGGCCATCTTTCGCTCGTCGGTGATCCAGTCCTTGTACCGATCCTGGATCTTCTTCCCCTCGTCGGGATCGGCGGTGGTTACCAGCGGGCCCCAGGACTTGGCATAAACGATGTCAGCGCCCTCGAATGCTTCCTTCATATCGTCCACCACCTCGAACCCGACGCCGAACTTCCTGGCCTGCGCCCTGGCCTCTTCCATGATATCGCCACGCAGCTTGAACTCCGGCGGGTGCGCCAGAGTGATGTCCAGCCCAAAGCGGGGCATCTGAAGGATCAGAGACTGCGGCACAGAAATAGGCTTCAGGTAGGAAGAAGCGTAAGCCCACGATACGACCATTTTCTTCCTGCGGAGATCGCGCCCCTTCTTCTCAATGATGGTCATCAGATCTGCCAGGATCTGGAATGGGTGGAAAAGGTCGCACTGCATGCTGAGCACCGGCACGCGGGAGTATTCCGCCACATCGTTGATGTACTTGTTGCCGATGCCCCAATCCACCTGGCGGATGGCAATGCCGTCGTAGTAGCGGCCCAGGATTTCGCCGATTTCTTTGGCGGTGTCGCCGTGGGAAATCTGGGTGGTGCGGGAGTCGATGAATGCTGCATGGCCGCCAAGCTGTGCCATGCCAGCCTCGAAAGAACTTCTGGTGCGGGTGCTGCTGAAGAAAAAGAGCATTGCCAGCACTTTGTCCCGCAGGTACGGATGAGGTTCGCCCAGGGCTCGCTTCCGTTTCAGCTCGAAAGCCAGGTCGAGGACAGTTTCCACCTCCTCCTTGGAAAGATCGAGATCGCTGATTATGTCCCTACCACGAAGATTCGTTTGCATTTTTACCTCCGAAATTAGTCTGGTAGTCGGTCGTTAGTCCAGTAGTCTGATAGTCCAGTAGTCTGATAGTCGAGCAGTCGCCGGTTCAACGCCGGTGCAGGTAGCGGATCAGGCCGTTGATGCATCGTTTCACGTCGTCGGCGAGGGCGTACATACGCTCCAAGTCATCCTCGTCGATGTACCCGAGGTCCACTGCCAGGTACAACTGGGACTGCACCTCGCTGGCAGAACGGCG
>WFSD01000435.1 GCA_015486235.1 Anaerolineae bacterium | reverse complement strand
GCATGCGTCCAGGTGTTCGTCATACGCCACGGTAAGCTGATCGGGCGGAAGACTTTCTTCCTGGATCGGGGGGATGGTGCCGACCAGGAGGAAATACTTGCATCCTTCCTGAAACAATTCTACGACGCTGCCACATACGTGCCATCGCAGGTACTCTTGCCATGCGACCTGGACGAGCGCAGGATCATCGAGCAATGGCTCAAGCACCGCCGGGGGGAGAGCGTCCAGCTAAGGCTTCCTGGCAGCGGGCAAGACGAGGAACTGCTACAGCTTGCCATGGAAAACGCAAAAGAGGCCCTTCGGGTGATGATGGCCCAGTGGCGGTCGGACAAAAGCCGACAGGCGGAGGCTGTGAGCGCTTTGCAGGAAGCGCTGGGTCTGGAACATCCGCCAGTGCGGATCGAGGGGTACGACATCTCCACGCTCCAGGGCACCAATACCGTCGGCAGCATGGTGGTTTTCGTGCAGGGGACTCCGAGCAAGAAAGACTACCGTCGATTCCACATCCGGGCGGTGGGCCGCATCGGGGAGCCAAACGATTACGCTGCCATGCGTGAGATGCTGGAGAGACGATTCCGCCGAGCGACAGGGGAAGGGCAGGACATTCCAGGCGACAAAGAGCGGAACAAATGGCGTCTTCTGCCGGATTTGATCGTCATAGACGGTGGAAAGGGACAGTTAGGCATTGCCCTGGGAGTGATCGAGGAATTCAACCTGCGGGAGCAGATACCGGCAATCGGATTGGCTAAAAAAGAGGAACTCGTGTTCCTGCCAGATCAGGAAGAACCTTTGCGTCTGTCTCAGACGTCCTCTGCCCTGCGTCTACTGGTACATGTCCGGGACGAAGCGCATCGATTCGCGGTCGGGTACCACCGGAAACTCCGGCAGAGGTCGTCCATGGCGTCCCAACTGGACGAGATCCCCGGAATTGGCCCCAGGAGACGGCGGGCGTTGCTGAAAGCCTTCGGTTCCGTGGAAGCCATCAAGGAAGCCAGCGTGGACGATCTGGCAGCGGTGCCGGGGATGAATCGGAGCGTGGCAAAAACGTTAAAGGAAATGCTATGAACAACCTCACACCAGCGCTATCGCTCTCCCAAACTGATAGAGACAACCTGCTGAACAAACTCCAGGAGTTTCCATTGTTCGAGGGGTGGACTCCACAAATGCTGAGAGTGCTGCTAGAAGACACTCTGGTAGCAGATTTCTCTCAGAATGAAGTTGTCGTAGCTGCTGGAGATCTGCCCAGTAACCTGTTCATCCTGCTTCAGGGGGAAGCGACAGAAGTCGGAGGACAGATAACCATAAACGGGATCCACCATGATTTTTCCTGGTGGAAAAGAGCATTGCACCCTGGCGATCCATTTGGCCACCAGTCGCTCCTCTATCAGCAGCCCCAGCCATGCACGGTGACCATCTCGACCAAGCCAAGAGATGGCGGGCCGAATGTGCTCTTCGTTACCCCAAAAGGCACTGCCGACATGCTGGAGCTTCGCCCTCCGGAGCTGTGGCGGGAACGGCTGCTGGCGGAAAAGCGAGCAGCACGACTCCGTGGATTCCCCGCACTGACCCCAATCCCGGACATGGACCTCCTCTACCTGGCCCCACAAATTGAAACGATCGTCATCCCAAAAGGAGAAGAGCTACCCTCGCCCGCACACGCCGAGACCGAAAAGGCACTCCTGCTCATAGACCAGGGAAGGATGGCAATCCAGGAGGAACACACAGGGATACAGGGGGAAAAGAGACCTCCAGATTACTACCTCTCCGCCGGACAGGCATTTGTATTGAATGATCCACCGTTCGGAGGGACTCCTTTCAAAAAACCTTTCAAAGCGGTCCGGGCAGAGGCGGAAACCGATGTCAGGCTGCTCACCATCCCGTTCTCCTTACTTGAACGCCTTCACAACCAATTGCCGACCGGAAAGGGCTTCGAGAGCTCCCTGGAAAAAGTGGACATAGCCGTGGAGATATCAGACCTGCCGGGGCTGGAGCTAGAAGGCGCATCTCCGGAATTCCTGAAGCGTCTAGCAGGGTATATGGGGCTGGAGCACACCCCCCAATGGTACGTGCTGACCCGACAGGGGGAGATTGGGAACAAGCTGTATATCCTGCGCTATGGAGAAGCAATCATCCGCGCTACGGACAACCAGGGCAGGGAGCGGCCACGCAGTTACATGATGGTGGACAAGCCCCTGCACCCACGTCATTTCGGGCTGCGGTCGCTTCTGGTCACAGGCCTGCGCGATAGTTCCATCGAGGTGACCAAAGACGCTGAGTGGTTCTCATTGACACACGAGGATTTCATTCAGATGGGACGTGACCTCTCAGGGAAGCTGGCGGATGAATTCAGCGAATGGGAAAAACGGCTACAGGAAAGGCGTGGTGTTACGAAAACTACAGATGGCAAAAAGCCGTCACTGTGGGAGCGGATAAAGAAACTCATCGTCGGCCCATATTCAGAGGAACGGTGTTATGAGAGCATATCCTTGATCCCGGGTGAGCTCCCGGAAAAATGCATGCGCAAGCACACCATAGTGCTCGCATACAGGCTGTTCCGCACATTGTTCGTTTGGTTCTCGCTATCCTCAGGGGTCCTTCTTGCCATGTATATCGTGACTGCCAAAATGAACAAAACCCCGACCCTGTCGAGCGCTACGATAGTGATAGTGGCCGTCATATTTTTCGTGCTCACGCTCTTTCTGATCTTTGCCCAATGGCGCGACTATGCAAACGATTACCTGGTAATCACCGACAAGCGTGTCATTTCAATAGACCAGATGCTTCTGATTGGGACAGTTCCGATTCGAGAGAGATATCAGGAAACCTCTCTAGACATGGTCCAAGATGTCCTGATTTCCGTTCCCAGTGCCCTCGCCAAAGCATTGAACTACGGACGTCTGACAATAGAATCTGCAGCCACAGGAGGGGACATCGTCTTTCCCCACGCACCCGAGGTCAACGAACTACGCGAAGAGATATTGGCTCTCATAAACAGAGCGAAACGGCGCACCTATGCCGCCAGGAAAGAACAACTCCGTAAAACCGTGGAGGAACGGGTTGCTCCTCGGCTAATCCCGGAATTTCCCGTCACATCGATCCCCCACAGAGCCGATGGGGCGGCGGCCGGAGGCCATCCCTGGATCGAGCTCCCCGGCTGGCTGAAAAATGCAGCGACGCGGGCCAGCAAACACATCCTTACCAATCCACCACTCAAATACCTGGTAGCTCTACTTTCGAACCCAAGCAAGGGAAAGGGCAACAAACGCAACAGACAAAGAGCCTGGGGAATTCTAACCATGAGATGGGAGGAGGGAGACAGGATCGTGTGGCGTACCCATTGGATCAGGTTAATTCAAGAAACCTTCCCTCCTCTGTTGGCGATATCCATCATGACCATCATCCTGGCATACATGTTGGAATACAAAATATGGACTGCTGCCGGCATTGCGTTGTTCCTCTGGTTTCTGACAGCTATATGGGTCTTGGTAGAATACAAGGACTGGGCGAACGACATGTACGCCCTGGACAAATCAAACCTGTACGATATAACCAAAGGGAAATTCTCCGTCTCACTAGACGAGAGAGCCACCCCCTTCGATAAGATACAAAATGTAGAAGTGAAAATCGAGAGCGTGCAAGCGAAGCTCCTTGGATATGGCACGATAATCGTACGCACTGCTGCAGAGAAAGGAGAATTATCTTACGAATACATTTACGACCCATATGGCGTGAAAACGATGATCAGCAGGCGCATAGACGAGCATGAAATGGCTGTCGAAGAACGCCGTTCCAAAGAAGACCAGAGGCGATTGCTTGCGGCTCTGGAAGTCTATGAGGAAACAAGGCGCAAAGGGCCGCCAACTCCTCCCCGCGTCTGGCACACGGATTGAAACTGGCGTGCTCTATCTCAGGCATCCAGGACACAATATCAACGTATGTAACGCAGACACCCAGAAGGGGAAACAAGAGGTGCTTGCCCCCCTGTCACACGGGGGAGTTCGCCTACGGCCTTATTCGCCTAGATCGTTTCGCTGATTTCCTACAAGAAGCCCCCACCATGCCGTGTGCGCGTTTGGCCTTGAACCCGCTTTCGCAGGTGGGAGCCTTACCGGAAGTTCCTGCCTTGCCTTACGGCTATCGCATTTCCTCCCGCATAACCGGCCCCCTGTGTCCGTGTGTTGGCTCAAGCCGGACCGCACATCACCAACACGGTAGGGGCAGCATTCCTCTTTTCATCTAAATAGTAGCACACCCCCGTGAAATGCGCAAGAGCAGCGGAATGGACATTTGCCCGACGTCGTTTCTTTTCTCGGATGTAACTTTGAGATTCGTATTTTTTAGGGTAGAATAAGATGTCAGGTAGAGCGCCTACTCCTTGCGACCACAAACAAGGAAGGCAATGTAAAGCAACATAATGCGTGCCGGGTTGGTACGCTAGGCACATTGGGTAAGAGGAGTGTAAAAATGCTGGAGAATACCAGAAAGTTTCCCTAACCATCCCAGCGAGGCTGGGATTCACGATTTGACATGCCAAGAACACAGTGCACTATTAAGACCAAGGAGGTCTTACAAAAACTGGGATGGCTCAAAGCACGATGTCCAAACTTTATGCAAGGAGATAGTATCATGGCCAGAGAAATAGTAACAATCGACGGCAACGAGGCTGTCGCGTACGTTGCCTACAGGATCAACGAAGTAGTAGCTATTTATCCCATTACACCCTCATCCCCCATGGGGGAATGGGCAGACCTTTGGAGCGCCAAGAAAGTCCCCAATGTCTGGGGAACGGTGCCCACGGTAGTCGAGATGCAGGCTGAAG
>WFSD01000434.1 GCA_015486235.1 Anaerolineae bacterium | reverse complement strand
GAGTTCGTGGACCCCCACAAGATCATGACGATGTCGCTGCAATACCTGGTGGAAAAACAGAAGAAAACCGGTTCTGTGGTGAAGACCGTCTCCACCACCCAGATGCTTAACATCCTGGCAGACCGATACGGTTTGCCGATCCACGAGACACCGGTGGGGTTCAACTACATCGCCGACCGCATGCTCAACGACCAGGTGCTGATAGGCGGTGAAGAATCGGGTGGCATCAGCATCCAGGGGCACGTCCCAGAGGGAGATGGCATCCTGATGGGCCTGCTGGTGGCGGAGATCGTGGCGGATGCTGGCGTGCCATTGAATGAGC
The DNA here is from genome assembly GCA_015486235.1 of Anaerolineae bacterium. Classification (GTDB taxonomy): domain Bacteria; phylum Chloroflexota; class Anaerolineae; order S016-19; family S016-19; genus S016-19. The sequence goes on along the minus strand of WFSD01000434.1, from coordinate 8,276 downwards.
TGCTTAGCTCCCTCATGGACGACATCGGGCATTTCAGCTATGGTCGAGACGACATCCGGGCGCAACCTTTCTCCAAGAAGTCCCTGGTGGCGATGCTCCTGGAGGAAGCGCCGAACCAGGTGGCAGGCGTCGGGGTACGGGAACTCAACAGCATGGACGGCGTCAAGTACATCCTGGAGGACGACAGCTGGCTCCTCATCCGGCCTTCGGGCACAGAGCCGGTGCTTCGGATATACGCCGAGGCACGGTCGCCGGAGCGGGTTTCGGCGCTTCTCCACGCCGGCGCTACACTGGCACACGTGGGGACATAAAATCGCGCCTCCAGATGGTCGGCCACAAGGGAATTCGAAGCAAATCGAAAGCACGGAATCGCTTCAGGGGCATTTTTCGACGCTTCTGAAGCGATCCGCTCGATAACGGTTCTGGGGATTCCTGGGGGCCCTACGGGCCCCCAGGAATTGCTTCGCTCTCCCCACAAGGGCCTGACTTTACTTTCAGGACCCTAGCGGGAGGATTATTCTGAAGGAAGACTGGTACGCTGCTGTCACATCCAGGTAGTCACCGTTCCATCCACCGAGGACGTATACCCACGGGCCGATAGTAGCGGCACCTGGCATTCTCCAGCGGCCCGGAATTGGGACCTCCAGGCGAGACCATCCTCCCGACACGGCGTCGTACCGTTCGTCAAAAGAAATAGTGCCCTTCAAACCTCCCCCAAAGGCATACAACGAAGCCCCCTCTACTGCTACTGCCAGCCCGGAGCGAGCCTGATTGAGATCAGGGCCTTTCTGCCAGGGAGGGAGGCCAGAGTTTTCTGCTGCCGGATCGTAGACGAGGACGCTTGACATCTCTCGGATGCCGTCATACCCACCTACCACGAAAATCTTGTGTGATAGGACCCCGGCTCCGGCGAATCCCCTGGGTGAAGGGAGAGGGGTCATTTTCTGCCATCGGTCGTCCGCCGGATCGTAGCGGTAAACGCTGCTCACATACTCGTCTCCATTCCAACCACCGAACAAATAGGCCTTCCCTCCGAACGCTACCAGAGCGTATGCACACAGCGGTTCTGGTAGCGGGGCTGCTGCGATCCATTTGCGGGCTTCTGGCAGGTAAACGGACACTTTGTTCGTGGGCTTGCCGGACGGGGAGGCCCCTCCTGGGACGTAAAACCTCCCTCCCAGCGCCGTTCCTTGCACGTCGTCCACGCTGTACGGCATGTCTGGCAGACGGCTCCATTCACCCCTGGACGGATTGTACACATAGGCACTGTTGGTCACGCCGTCAGGGGTTTCGCCGCCTGCCAGGTATAGCCTGCCGTCGTATCCGGCCAGGGCAAATCTCGCTCTGGGGACCGGCATAGGCGTCAGTCGGCGCCACCGGGGAAGTCCTTTCCACTGAGGAGGTACGCCGACGGCGAGGGTGAGGTCGCTGAACGGCACAGGCGGTGCCTCGACTATGAGTCGCTTTTGCCTGGGTCGGACGAACCAAAGCACAGCTGCTATCAACACCACCGCCATGATCAGGTAAAGCACTTTCCACAGCCGTACTTTCTTCGGTGGAAACGTTGGAAAGGGTTCTACATGCTGAGTCTCCTTTGCGGGGATATCGATCAGGCCCATGCGAGCGGCAGCGGTAACCGCCTCCGTGCGGGAAACCACCTCCAGTTTGGCGAATATGTTCCGCAGGTGGACTTTCACGGTGTTGGGGCTGATATTGAGCTGGTAGGCGATTTGCTGATTCGTTGCCCCACCTGCCACCAGTTCGAGGACCTGCAGTTCTCTTTTGCTCAGGGTTTTCTGTTCTTCCGCCTCATTCACCGTATCAGCACTCCGACAGCCGCAGCTACCGCTTTCCCGCCAGCTTAGCCAATTCCTCCCACAGCTCTTTCTCCCTGGGGCTCAGATGTGTGGGAAGCCGGACATCGACCGCGGCGTAGAGGTCACCGTTGCCACTGCCTCTGCCTTTTGGCATTCCTTTCCCACGAAGTCGGAACCTCTTCCCGTTCTGTGTGTATGGTGGAAGTTTTAGCCGCACTGTGCGGCCATCCAACGTAGGAACATGGACCTCGCCGCCGAGAACCGCAGTGTACACATCCACCGGAACCTCGGTGTACAGATCGCTCCCCTTGATGCGGAATTTTGGATGTGGATGGATGCGGATGCGTAAGAAGAGATCGCCTGGCGGGTTCCCCGGCCCGCCCAGCCCTTTGAACCTGACTCTGGAACCCTCTTTTGCACCGGCTGGGATCTTCACCTCGACAGTGCTGCCATCGGGCTTGCGCAAGCGCCGGGACGTGCCATGATATGCCTCTTCCAGGGTGATTTCCACTTCTTGCTCATAATCCTGGCCTCGCCTGAATGCGGTTCGTCCTCCGGTCCATGTTCCTGCCCTGGCCCCGCCGAAGTCGAATCCGGCACCCCTACGGCCCATGCTGCCGAAAATGTTCCGGAAGAAGTCAGAGAAATCCCCAAGTCCTCCGAACAGGTCGCCCAGGTCTTCGGGAGAGACGTACTCTACATGCACTCCGTGGCCACCAGGCCCGCCTCCGGCGAACCACTGGCTCCAGTCGAAAGCGTTGGGGTCGTATCCCATCTGTTGCCATTGCTGCCATTTCTGTCCTAACTGGTCGTATTTCTTCCGTTTCTCTGGATCTGAGAGGACTTCGTAAGCTTCGTTTATATCCTTGAACTTTTCCTCGGCTGCTTTGTCGCCAGGATTTTTATCAGGGTGGTATTTCTGTGCTAGCTTGTGGTATGCTCGCTTGATCTCTTCCCGAGACGCGTTTTTATCGACTCCAAGTATCGCATAGTAATCCCGATATTCCATAACCAAACCTCCGAACGTAGCGCCTTGCATAACCCTGGTGCCCCTCAAGTGGGGTATGGAGCAGGCCATAAGCCTGCTCCACGCTCGAATGCAATTCTACGCTCCGATATAGCCGTGCTGTACCTTCTCTTTTTCGAAGTATATGATACAAAGCGGGTAAAAGCAAGCAAGTGGGAAAGGGTTTGCGCCTTCGCCTGGAAGGCTGGTAAAATGAGCGTCGCATGGCAACATGATGCTGCCGGAGTCAAGACACGCGGGAGAGGGATGATTTGGATCGCATGGGCGTTTTTGGCGGTACGTTTGACCCAATCCATATTGGGCACCTGGTATTGGCAGAGGAGGCCTGGTTCGAACTCGGGTTGAGGAAAGTTCTATTCGTGCCTGCTGGCGACCCACCCCATAAGAGCCACCGCTATCTGACGCCCGGCTTCCATCGCGAGGCGATGGTGAGGTTGGCGATAGGCGGCAATCCGCATTTCGAGATAGATAGGACTGATCTGGAACGTCCCGGTCCTCACTACGCTGTGGACATGGTTCGTATAATCCGGTCGAGGCTAGGCGAGGACACGGAAATTTATTTTCTGGTGGGTCTGGATTCGTTGATAGATCTCCCCAGATGGTATAAACCGCAGGAACTTCTGAAAATATGCAGGTTCGTCGCATTGAGCAGGCCCGGGTATCGCCTCGACTGGGACGAGTTGGAGACGGTACTGCCTGGCGTAAGGGAACGGGTGCATCTCCTGAACATGCCGGAACTGGAGATCGCGTCACACGTATTGCAACAGAGGGTCAGGGAGGGCAGGCCAATACGTTACCAGGTTCCAAGGACCGTGGAAGAATACATCCGGAAGCACAATCTGTATCTGGGAAGCAGGCGCTCGGAGGGGAAAGGATGATCACTGGAGTCGATCACTTGGCAATTGTCGTGAGCGATTTGGATCGGGCTATCGAGACGTACAAAGCGATATTGGGAATCGAGCCGAGAAAGGTGCAGGAAATTCCAGAACAGGAAGTCAGGATGGCCCGCTTCTCGCTTCCGGGTGGCAAGATCGAGCTGATGGAACCCACGACGCCAGACTCTGGCGTGGCCCGCTTTTTGCAGAAGCGCGGAGAGGGATTACATCACGTCTGCCTGGCGTCCGACGACCTGGATAGCGACATACAAAGGCTTGTCGGCGAGGGACTCGAGGCGATCACGCCGGAGCCGCAGCAAGGTTCCGAAGGGAGAGTCGTTTTCTTCCACCCGCGCTCGACCCATGGTGTCCTCCTGGAACTCCTGGAGAAATGATGTGGAGGACCCTGATGCGAGGCCACACAGGCTCAAAGGTAAGGTGACTCCATGTCGAGCCAGATGCCGCTGGTCTCCGTCATAATCCCGAACTGGAACGGCAAGCGATTCCTGCCCACGTGCCTGCAAGCCATGAAAGCCCAGACTTACCTGGGGTTCGAGGTAATCCTGGTGGACAATGGCTCCAAGGATGGCTCTGTCGCATTGGTGGAACGGGATTTCCCGTGGGTGAAAGTCGTGGCCCTGAGAGAAAACATGGGCTTCGCTGCGGCGTGCAATGTGGGAGCGGAGCACGCCGAGGGCGACGTACTGGCGCTTTTGAACAACGATACCGAGGCAGAGCCGGGATGGCTGGATGAGTTGGTGAAAACTCTCCAGGAACATCCGGAGGCAGGAACCGCTGCCAGCAAGATACTCCTCTTCGATCGGAGAGGGGTGATCCACAGCACAGGCGACCTGATGGGCCGAGATGGCATACCCAGAAACAGAGGCGTCTGGGAAGAGGACAGGGGCCAATACGATCGGAATCTCTATGTGTTCGGTGGGTGTGGTGCGGCAGTAGCATACCGGCGGGAGATGTGGGAGGAGATCGGCGGGTTCGACGAAGATCTATTCATGTACCTGGAGGACGTGGATCTGGCATGGCGTGCCCAGTTGCGGGGCTGGAAGGCAGTCTACTCGCCGAACGCCCGAGTTTACCACCACCTGAGCGCTACGGGAGGGGGACAGGTTGCCAGCTTTTACACTGGCAGAAATACGATGCTGGTGGTCGTCAAAGATATGCCGTGGAATCTGATCCGGCGTTACTGGCAGGTCGTCATCGGAGCACAGCTACATATAGCTTTCAGTGCACTGCGGGCGTTTAGGGGCGAGGCTGCCCGTGCTCGCCTGCGAGGGCAGCTTGCAGCCCTGGCGGTGCTGCCTCGGTGGATGGCGAAAAGGCGCGAGGTGCAAAAAACAAGCAGAATGGACGCGGAGGACCTCGATAGGGTGCTGGTGGACTTTCGGGATTGAAAGTGATGTGCAACTCGTTGTCATGTCGAAAAGGGTACCGTGGATTTGACTTTTGGGTTTGGCCTCCGTACAATTAGCCTACTTTTGGAGCATCGTGGAAAAAGATTAGCCTGATGTCCGGCAACGGGGCCCGACGGATGAACGGCAATGGCCTCTCTGAATATCTTAGAGAGGTTTTTTTAAAATAGGGCAACCGCAAAACCCCATTATTCATCTGGAGGTATGTATGAGCGAATTTAGCAGTTTCGAAATTACAGCCCTGTGGAGTATCTTGGGAGTGGCGGCGCTGGGTCTCCTCTATGCGTTCTACCTGGCACGTCAGACGCTGGCGGCGGACAAAGGGACGCAGAAAATGCAGGAAATCTGGGGCGATATCCGCTCGGGAGGCAATGCCTACCTGCAAAAACAGCTCAAGACTATCGCATGGTTCATTGTGTTGTTGGTGGCCTTGCTGGCGCTGAGCGTCCTCGTGACCGATATCAGCCCGGAGGCCCGGGAAGAAGGGTTTACCAAAATGGCGGTTGCCATTGGGCGCGCGGGTGCATTCCTTTTGGGGGCTACGTTCTCCGCCTCAGTAGGTTACATCGGCATGAACATGGCGCTCCAGGGCAATGTGCGGGTAGCTGCCGCAGCTGAGAAGAAAGGATTCGGCGACGCTCTCAAGATCGCCTACAGGTCCGGCACCATCACCGGCATGTTGACCGATGGGCTGGGCCTGCTCGGCGGGACGGCGATTTTCATGATCTTCCGCAAGGCAGCTCCTGATGCACTCCTCGGTTTCGGCTTCGGCGGAACGCTGCTGGCCCTCTTCATGCGGGTGGGCGGCGGCATTTACACCAAAGCTGCAGATGTGGGTGCAGACCTGGCCGGCAAGGTCGAGGCGGGCCTCGAGGAGGACGACCCCCGCAATGCAGCGGTCATCGCCGACCTGGTTGGCGACAATGTGGGCGACTGCGCAGGAATGGCGGCAGACATCTTCGAGTCCTACGAGGTCACCATCGTGTCCGCGCTGATCCTTGGCCTGGCCGTCATGTACGCCGACCCACAGCATAGCATCAAATGGATCATGTTCCCCCTCATGGTCAGGGCCATTGGAGTTCTTAGCTCCATCATCGGCACGTACCAGGTAAAGGAGTTCGGAGGGCACAGGAACGCCATGACCTCGATCAACCGAGGGTTTTACACCTCGGCTGTAATCTCCATTCTGGGATTTGCAGCCGTGGCTTTCTTCTACATGCACGACTGGCAGGTATTCGCATCTACTTTCGTCGGCATCATACTTGCCATCCTGATAGACGAGAGTACCAAGTACTTCACCGACACGCATTATTCGCCAGTGAAGGAAATAGCGAAGTCCACCCAGACCGGGGCTGCAACCACCATCCTGAGCGGCCTAGCAAGTGGGTACGAGTCCACAGTTTGGGCAATCAGCCTCATCGCGCTGACTATGCTGGCTGCCGTCTTGATCTACCGGGGTGATCCATTCGTGTACGTCCTCTATGGCGTGGCGATGAGTGGTATCGGGATGTTGACTCTCACGGGCAACAATGTGGCGATGGATACCTATGGCCCAATTTCTGACAACGCCAACGGTATCGCTGAGGTGGCGGGACTGAGCAAGGAAGCCCGTCAGATTCTGGCCGACCTGGACGCGGTGGGCAACACCACCAAAGCAATCACCAAAGGCGTGGCAATCGCCAGCGCTGTGATCGCAGCAGTCTCTCTGTTCGCATCTTTCCTGACCGACTCCACTAAGGTGCAAGCCGCTATGGGTGTGCCGGTGCAACATCAGCTCGCGACCATCGGCATCAATGTTGCCATGCCGATGGTGTTCATTGGCATGCTCATTGGCGGAGCAATGCCCTGGCTTTTCAGTTCTCTGATGATCAAAGCTGTGGCACGCGCTTCGAGCCTGATGGTGATGGAAGTACGGCGGCAGTTCAGGTTGCCCGGCATCATGGAGGGTACCAGGAAGCCGGATTACGCCCGTGCTGTGACGATCTCCACCACGGCGGCTCAGAAGGAGCTCCTCTCCCTGGCCACCCTGGCGATCCTGACGCCAATTGTGGTGGGGTTCCTGTTGCAGGCACAGGCTTTGGGCGGCTACCTGGCAGGAGCGATCCTATCGGGGCAATTGCTGGCGGTATTCATGGCGAATGCAGGTGGGGCCTGGGACAATGCGAAGAAAACTATCGAGGATGGCTTGTACGGTGGAAAGCACTCTGAGGCCCACAAGGCAAGCGTGGTAGGCGATACAGTCGGTGATCCGTTGAAAGATACCGCTGGGCCGGCGTTGAACCCGATGCTCAAGGTCATGAACCTGGTATCGCTGATAGTGGCGCCCATTGTGGTGAAGTACACCCACCTTACCATTCCAATTATCATTTTCATCCTGTTGATGCTGGCGGCAATGGTGTGGGCTGTTTGGATAAGCAAACGCCCTGCCCCTTCATTAGTGGCGATGGAGGCAGAGGAGGAAAAAGCAGAGGCAGAGGCAGCTGCTGCTTCGGAATAGCCGTTGAGAAACCAGACACAGAACAGGCCGGAGCGACCGCCCGGCCTGTTTTTTGTGGGGAGAGCATTCGGAAACTCCATCTACCCTGACAAGATGTTGTGTTAGCATCTGCAGTACCGAATGAATTAGTAGCGCTCAAAACTGGAGTGATGGCGCGGCTTTTGGCCCTCACCCCCCGACCCCCTCTCCCATTTCATGGGCGAGGGGGAGCCGCTTGCCGAAAGTTCATTCTGTGGAGCGCGACATCCGGTCCGGCACCTGCCTGTGCGTCGCCTGCAGACAGGCAACGCAGACAGATCCGAAGGCGCCTCCGAGTGCCAGATCCATTGATGGTGCTCGAAAATGTTGGGATGGAGCGACTTCAAGGGCGTCGCTCCGGGGCGAGCTAACAGCTCGCCCTACAAAACCCACCGCGGCTGGCGCGTCCGACGGCAGAAACGGCTCGAGAGTGCCATCTCGACGCGATTCGCCGATTTTTCCACAGTGCAGCCTTGCCTGTTGTGCCCCTCTTCCCTCTCCCATGGAATGGGCGAGGGAAGAGGGGCAGGCCGCCGCAGGCGGCCAGGGTGATAGGAGAGGGCAACAAAACGGCTCCCTCATTCTGCAAGGCAAGCTCATCACATTACTCTTGAG
>WFSD01000433.1 GCA_015486235.1 Anaerolineae bacterium | reverse complement strand
TAAGTGGCTCTCTGATCGACAGAGGGACTCCGCTGATTCCTCATGCCGTCCCTTTGGTGCCGCCGGAGAATATGCTCAACAGGTATTCCTGCGTGAACAGGAAGAAAATGATAACTGGTATCATCTGGAACAGTCCAACCGCCGCCACCTGCCCATAGCTGACAAAAGTGGAATCCCCAATCAGGCTCTGCAGGAAAACCGCTATGGTAGCGTGGGAATCGGTTGTGGTGAAAGTGTAGGGGATGAGAAATTCCCCCCATCCTGTTATGAACGCGAAGATGGAAAGTGCCGCTATCCCAGGGCGGATGTTGGGCATGACTATCCTCCACCACGCGCACAGCCTTGTGCAGCCATCTATGAGCGCCGAACGCTCCATATCCCAGGAGACGTTGTCGAAGAAGCCTTTCATCAGCCATGTTCCCAACGGCAATTGCAGCGATACCATCACTAAAAGCACGCCCAATAAGGTATCGTACAGATGCAGCAGGCGTAGAACGAAGAAAATCGCTATCAGCAGGGTGACGCTGGGGAAAGCATGAAGTATGAGTGTGAACGACAGCATCTCTCGTCTTCCTGGGAATTTGACCCGGGAGAGAGCATACCCTGCCATGGAGGAAATCAACACATCAAGCACTGTGAGCCCCACAGCCAGGATTAATGTGTTGAGCGTGACAACCCAAACGCTCGGACGCTGTGGCAACTTGTGTGTCAGAAAATCCCAGTATTTCAGTGTGAAACCACCATGTGGTATCAGGCCATACGTTATCGGCGTGAAACTGGAGATGATGAGCCAAACATATCCAACGATAATTGGCAGAGTAATCACGAGCAGGAAGGCGTAAATTACATACCTTTCTGTCTTGCTGGTATACTGCGAAACATCCATAAATTTCCCTTCCTTTCGGACTAAAGCGTCTCGACACGCGGTTCAACGACCAGCTCGTTGAATTTGAAAACGCGCAGGTAAACGTAGGACATGATTATGCCTATTACCACGAGCACAGCGGCCAGCATGGCCCCGTAACCAAACTGGATGTTCCCCCAATAGTTTGCAAGGGCTCGATGGTAAGCGTTCAGTGCCCAGACTTCCGTGCCATATCTGCCTGGGCCGCCGTCCGTCAAAAGTAATATCTGCTCGAAGGAAGTGAGCAACGAAAGCGTCTGATATGTGGTCACGAAGAGCAGCGGCCATCTGATCATCGGCAGGATCACGTACCTTATCCGCTGCCAGGTGGTAGCACCATCTACCAGCGAGGCATAAATGAAATCCCTTGGTATGGACTCAATGGCTGATGTGAAGATTATCATGCCGAACGAAGCCCCGATGTAGCCGTTAACCAGGATCACCAGAACCCAGGGAGCTGCCATTACCCAGTTTTTCGTCGGCAGCCCCAGAGGGGCAAAAATGTGCTCATTGACGATACCGTAAGGCGCATCGGCAGCAATCCACTTCCACATCATGACGTACACCACGGAAGGGGTGATCCTGGGAAATAACCACAGGGCTCTTGCAGCCATCCCTTGCTTCTTCGGAATCAGGGTGGTGATGATGCCGAGCACCAAGGCCATGCCAACATTGAACAGAGCTAGCGTGGTCGCAACGTAGAAAACAGTGTTCTCGAGCAATATTTTTGTCCAGCGGAACTTTAGCAGCTTGCCGTAATTCTTCAGCCCGAGGAAATGCCAGTGTGTCAAAGATGCCGTGCTCATGTCCGTCATACTGATGAAGATAGTGAGCACCACAGGAATGAAGAAAAAGAGAAATACCAGTATGGTGAGCGGCGACATGAAAATGAAAGGCGGCAGAAGGTTCTTGAACCGGTTTTTGAGAGATACAGAGTAACGGTCGGGAGATGCCTCCATAATATTTTATTCAACCTCCTGACAAGTGCCCCCATGGGATTTGCTCCCACGGGGGCAGTGATACAATTACTTGACGATTACCTTGTCCCCAAGCTCAGTCTGAACGTCGCTGGCTACGTTCTTCACAGCGTCTTCAGGCGTCCATTGACCAGTCTCCACAGCGGAGATGCCGCCGTAGATAATCTCGTCCATCGGGCCAAAGTTCGGGTTGTTGGGGAGGAATGTGGTGTAGTCGAGCATGTAGGCCACTTCTTTGGCGAACCTGTCTTTGGCGTAGGTCGGGTCGCTGAGTTCGGCCTTCCTGATCGCCAGATGCCCACTGGTGACAGCGTGTTTTGCATTCAGATCAGGCGCGCTGGCCTCGGTCAGGAGGCGGAATGCCAGGTCAGGATGCTTGGACGCCTTGGTGATCATGTAAACCAACGGGTGGGACAGGGTTACGGGCTTTCCACCTTTCTTTGCAGCGGGGATCAGCGCAAAGCCCATGTTCTGCCACAGGTACTTGTCTGGATCGGAAACATCAGAGAGGTACTTCTGCGTCCACTCAGCCCTATTCCAGGTACCGCCGAAGTAGAACAGAACTTTGCCGTGCGCCACGTTGTCGTGGATGATCTTCCATTCGGTCCCCAAGAGATCGGCCTTGGTCACTTTGTAGGTATGGGTGGCGTCGTAGAGGAACTTGTACATGCCGAGCAGCGCTTTCTTGTCGAGTACCAGCTTGCCGGACTTGGGATCCTGAAGTGTGCCGCCGAAATCATAGTAGATTTCGTAGAAGTCGCCACCTTTCTTCGGCCTGTGCCAGAACCCAAAGCCAGGCTTTACGATGCCCTTGTCTTGCGCCTCTTTGGCTGTTTTCAGCATGTCTTCGAGAGTGAACTCGCCTTTCTTCACCTTGTCTGGGAACGCCTTGATCTCGCCATCGGACCAACCAAGCTTCTTCAGGAGATCGATGCGGTAGTACATCGGGCGAGCCTCGGCATCCTGTGGGATGCCCCATTTCTTCCCCTTGTAGCTCACGGCATTCCAGAGGGGAGCGAAGAAATCATTGTAAGTATCCGGATACTTGGAGATGTAGTCATCCAGCGGGAGGATGTATCCGGCGGCGGCCCAAGGAGCGATATCCTCGTGCCCGGAAAGGACAATGTCCGGAGCTTTGCCCCCCTCGAAAGCCAGGAGGACGCGCTTCTTGTAGTCTCCCCAGGTTGTGGTGTCGAAAGAAGCTTTGACGGAAATCCGATACTTGGAACCTTCAGCTGCCAGCTTCTTGTTCACCCTGTCAACGGCGAGTTCGAGGTTCTTGGCTCTGTAGTAGGAAGGATCATCAGGCCCGACCGTCCAGGCGGTGATCTCTACCGTCTCCGTCTTGGGTGCTGCGGGGGCTTTCGTTGGAGCTGGAGCCTTAGTCGGTGCGGGTGTCGCTTTGGCACACCCCGCGAGTCCGATTACCATTACAACGATCAACAGAACATACATCAACTTCTTCATGCCGACTACCTCCTTGTTGTAGTATATTATTAAACCCGGGGCTCTCCACCCAGAGCCCTAAACCACTGGTTAGTAAGGTGTAAGATTAATAGTCATTATATCAAACAAACGGCTTCTCTACACAAGATGGCGCTACTTAGCGGAATACATTAGTTCTAGCCTTGCGATGAATGCACACGTGTGCACGCACATTAAACCATAAATCGGCCGAGATGTCAAGTGGCGAAAATTGCTGTGCTAAAAAGTCAAAACCTGCATTGCCTGGCATGCCTAACCAGGCAACAGCCGTCGGTCTATCCTGTTGGCACTATTCCACCAGGTAACCTCGCGCCCGCAATGCTTCACGGGCCCGTTCCAGGAGCTCCGGTTTGCGGGCCTCCAGAGTGTGGAGGTGTAACCCATCGGTGAGTTCGCTCAGCAGGCGTGCGCCGGTGTCCGACCATTGGGACATGAATTGGCGCACGTCCTCCCGGCTGGCGATGTGGAGGTGTCCCCGAAGCTCGCCATACATGGCATGTTCCACGATCACGTCTACAACCTCCACGCCCAGATCGACCAGAGTCGTGAGCTCGTCCTCTGTCTGGTCAGGCCTATGCCGTACGGCCACCACGGCCCGGTAAGCCTGCCGTGAACGGCTGATCACGTAGTAGCCGCGAGGGCTCGCGTGGATATCCTTACCCGCGGCGCGCAGCACGGCTATGTCCTGGACAATCACCTGGCGGCTGACACCGAATTGCTTCGCCAGTTCCGTGCCCGTCATGGGGCGCGCAGTAGATTTCAAGGCGTTGAGCACGTGCGCTCGTCGTTCTTCAGGTTTCATCAATCCCCATTCCCTCCTCCTGAAATGCGCACTACGCACTACGTATTGCGCATTACGTGTTGCGTACTGCGTGTTACGCTCCCGCGCCCGATAGTATAAATGGCATCGGCTATCAGCGTCAAGGGCCTCGGGTCTGACTCGGAAACCAGCAAAGCTACCCCTCGGCTTTGCAGCGTCCCGATAACCTCTGACACACGACACGCCAGCGCCGGGGATAGGCCTTCGAAAGGCTCGTCCAGCAGCAACAGACGCGAGCCTCCCATCAGCGCCCGCGCCAGGGCCACTAATTTTTGCTGGCCGCCGCTCAAATCGCTGGCACGGCGCCCGGCCAGGGCCGCCACTTCCGGCATAAGCTCATAGACACGTTGCAATCGGCTGTCCTTTTTCCCGCCTCTGGCCCAGTGCGGCAGCAACAGGTTCTCTTCCACGCTAAAAGGGCCGATGAGCCGCCGGTCCTCCGGCATGTAGCCGATGCCCAGCCGGGCACGGCGGTATGCCGGCCAGCGAACCAGGGATTTATCGCCGATTCGGATGCTTCCAGTGCTGATGGGGACCAGGCCCATGATGCTCTTGAGCGTGGTCGTCTTGCCGGCGCCGTTGCGTCCCACGAGCCCGACCACTTCCCCCGGAGCTACATCCATGCTGACCCCCCGTAAGATGGTGAACCCGCGCACCGTTACCCACACATTTTCCAGGTGCAACATTGTCACCCCCCCGTTCCCTGCCAGGCCAGGGGAAGGACCGGTGCTCCCTCCAAAACCTGCTCAGGGGTGCCGTCGGCCACAACCCGGCCATGCTCTAGCAGGAGCACGCGTTGGGCATACCGCTTCACCACTTCCATATCATGCTCCACGAAAATAACCGTCACTCCCGATGGACGCAGAGCCGAGAGCAACGTCTCCATAACTTGCATTGCCTCCTCCGCCCCTATGCCACTGGTGGGCTCATCCAGAAGCAGGAGCCGCGGCTGCAATGCAAAGGAGACAGCGATGTCCAGCAGCTTACGCTTTCCCTCTGGCAATTCGGTAATCGGCCGATGAGCCTCGCTTTGTAAGCCGAACTGCGCCAGAAGCGCCATTGCTTCGCTTTCCAGGGATCGTTGCCGCAACGGCCGCCAGGGATTCAGCCCTTGCCTTTCTCGCGCGGCCAGCGCTATCAGAAGGTGCTCCGATACAGTCAGCCCAGCGTAGAGCTGGGGGACCTGGAAAGAGCGGGCAATGCCGAGTTGCACGATTCGACGAGGGGGAAGGCCGGTGAT
>WFSD01000432.1 GCA_015486235.1 Anaerolineae bacterium | reverse complement strand
GCCTCCCGCACCAGCGGGTGCACTTCGCCCAGGACGCCCAGCCGCACTTTGCCGCGGAAGATCTCCGCAGCACGTCCCGGATGGAACACGGGGTTCGACAGCGGCTCGAACCGCACCTCGTCGGCGATGCCCAGGCGGTCGAAGAGCGCTTCCAGCACGCCTTTCAGGGCGAAGAAGTCCGCTTCCTTCGTGTCCTTCTCCTGCCACCACGACTCCCGCACCGGGCCGATCATCCCCAGAGATAGGAGCCTGGGTTCCCGCGGCAGCTTCTCACCCTCCACAGGCCAGTACGCCCGCCCGACCTCGAACATCGCCAGGCGGTCGGCAAACCGGAGATTGTACGCCAGCGTGATCAACATGCTGGGGATCAACGTCGAGCGCATGGTGTCGTGCTCGCGGCTCAGGGGGTTCGCCAGGCGCACGCACGCCTCCGGCGGCAGAATCGCCGGAATCTCGTAGCGGCCATCGGGGCGAACCTCCGTGTATCCCTCGCCATCCGCGGCGGCCAGCAGCCTTGCGTTGGTCTCGGAGCCGATGAGCGGGTAGGTGATGATTTCCTGCAGGCCCGCGCCCACCAGGATGTCCCTGATCGTCTCTTCGCCTTCAAGTTGCGTGTTCCGGCGCTGGGGCGGGAGTTCGTCGGACATCAGCGTCTCCGGAATCTTGTCGTAGCCGATGACGCGTGCCACCTCCTCCACCACGTCCGCCGGAATCTCCACGTCCCGGCGGTACCACGGCGCGGACACTTTCAGCGTCTCGCCGTCCCGATCGATGGCGAATTCCAGCCGCTCCAGGCTCGCGGCCACCTCGTCGGTGGTCATGGACGTGCCCAGGAGCCGGTTGACCTCGGCGGCGGTGATGGTCACCACCGGCTGCACCTGCTTCACCGGGTAGGCGTCCACCATGCCGGGGGCCACGTCGCCCTGGGCCAGTTCCGCCATCAGCGATGCTGCCCGGCGGGCGCCCCGGTGGTTCAGCTCCGGCGGCACGACCCTGGCGAACCGGTACGAAGCTTCGCTGGGAAGCTTGAGCCTGGTGCTGGTGCGCCGGATGCTGATAGGATCGAAGGACGCGGACTCCAGCAGGATGTTGACGGTGTTCTCGTCGATCTCCGTCTCCTCGCCGCCCATGACTCCGGCGATGGCGACGGGCCCTTTTTCGTCGGTGATGAGCAGGTCGTCACGGGTGAAAGTGCGATCCACGCCGTCCAGAGTGCGCATCCGCTCGCCTTCCCTGGCGCGCCGGACGATGATGTGCGGCGTGCCGCCATCGGCGCGGGCGGCCAGCTTGTCGTAATCGAAGGCGTGGAGCGGCTGCCCCCATTCCAGCATCACGTAGTTGGTGATGTCCACGATGTTGTTGATGGGGCGCATCCCGGCTCTGCGGAGCCGCTGCTGCATCCAGAACGGCGACGGCTTCGTCTCGACGTCCCGGATGATCATGGCGGTGTACCGGTTGCAGAGGTCGGGGTCTTCGATGTCCACTTTCGCCATCTCCGCCGCGGCGGGGAGCGATCCCTCCGGTACAATGCTCTCCGGCACCCGATAGGTCGTTCCGGTGAGGGCTGCCACCTCCCTGGCGACGCCGATCATGGATAGGCATCGTCCCAGGTTCGGAGTCAGGTCTATCTCGAAGATAGTGTCGCCTAAATAGTCCACCAGCGGCGTGCTCACGGGAGCGTCGTCGGGCAGGATGATGATGCCGGTGTGCTCGTCGGAAAGCCCAAGCTCTTTCTCCGAAAGCACCATCCCCTCGGAGAGGATGCCGCGAATCTTGCTTGGCTTGAGGACGGCTTCGCGGTACTTCTCGCTGTGGCCGTCTATGAGGCGAGCGCCCACTAGCGCAAACGCTGCTTTCGGCCCGTTGTCGCCGAGTTCCTTGCCCTTGTACGGGTAGAGGTTGGGCGCGCCGGTGACCACCCGCAGCGGCTTGTCGCCGCCGTAGTCCACCGTTGCCAGCACGAGGCGGTCGGCGTTAGGGTGAGGCTCGACCTTGAGGACTCGCGCCACGAAGACCTTGTCCCGCGCCCACGTCTTGCCGATTTCCTCGACGCCGCTGACCTCCAGCCCGGCCAGCGTGAGCCGTCTTTTCAATTCCGGCACCGAAACGGTGATATCAACGTATTCCTTGAGCCATGAAAGCGGTACCCGCATGATACCTCCTCGAAATTAGTCCGAAATGTCCCACCGTAGGGGCGACCTGTTACGCATTTACGAATTACCCTGACAAAAGAGAATCATCACAGAACCTGCTGGGGGTTGTGTTTTCGGCCTCCACCGGATGAATCCGGCTCTTGAGGCGGGCTAACGCCCGCCGAACAGGATGTGGTCTCGCTCAGAACGTCTCTACGTCGAAAGAGCGTCCTCCGCGCAGGCAACGCCCTGGTCGGCGCCGAAGGCGCCTCAAGTACCGAATTTATTCGGTGCTGCAAATCCAACACACCCCATTGTCGGGTTCAACGATGTGCACAGCACGGATGCCTCCGAGCAAGAAAATCCGGCATTGTCAGAACAATTTGTTAACCTACAACAGGTCACCCCTACTTTATACCCTCAACGCCTCTCGAAGCACGTCGTCCCGTAGTTCTTTCCGCAACGCCCGCTTGGGGACCACGTCCACTTTGCGTCCCAGCTTTTCTTCCAGGAAGAGCATCAGCCCAACCATGTCGAACAGGTCAGCGCCTTCCTCGAACTCGACGAGGATGTCCACGTCGCTGGAGCTTTTCTGCTCCCCGCGCACGAAGGAGCCGAACAGTTCCATCTGCCTCACTTTGTAGAGAGAGGCGACTTTGGGTTTCAGCTTCCTCAGTTGCTCCAACACGTCTCCGGGTTTGGCCGTTTCCATGATGGACACCTCGCTATCTCAAATCCAGCTTCAACTGGTTCTTGAACGGGAAGAGCCGTTTCTCCGCCAGTTTTACGTACTCCTCGTTTATCTCGTACCCCACGTATTTCCGGCCCGACTCCAGCGCGGCGATGGCCGTCGTCCCGCTGCCCATGAACGGATCGAGGACGATGTCGCCGGTGAAAGAAAACAACTGTATCAGCCGATACGGCAGTTCCACCGGGAACGGGGCCGGATGCCCAACCTTCCTCGCCGATTCCGGGTTGAACCGCCACACGGATTTCGTCCACTCCATGAACTGCTCTCTGGTGATGGTGTCAGCCTTGCCTTTCGATTTCTTCCGGGTGAACGAGCCTTTGGAGAAGACCAGGATGTACTCGTGCACGTCCCGCAGCACCGG
>WFSD01000431.1 GCA_015486235.1 Anaerolineae bacterium | reverse complement strand
AGGAGGCGCGTCGGTTAGTGCTCAACGAGGCGAGGGCAGAGGCAGAGGGGGAGATCGAGGAACTGCGCCAGGAGCTTCGCAACATCCGTCGGAGGATCAAGTCAATGCCTCCGGGAATGCACCAGGAAATGCTCCGGGAGGCGGAGAAGGCGCTGGAGGCCCGACGTGTGGAATCGATACCGGAAGTTTCTCCTGTTCCTGTGGGGGAAGCGGAGGAGGAACGATATATCCCCGTGTCTGGGGCGCTGGGAGCAGGGGAGCGGGTGTTCGTCGCGACGCTTCAATCGGAAGGGGAAGTGGTGAGCGTGGAAGGCGAGGAGGCTCTCGTGCAAATAGGAGCGTTCCGCATTCGGGTCCCTTTGGACAGACTGGAACGGAAAGGGATGCCAGCACGCATTCCGGAGGAGAGTGCTCCCTCGGAGGCAGATTTCGTGCCGAAGGAGCGCCCTCCCATGGAACTGGATATCCGCGGTAAGACAGTAGATGAGGCGCTGCCGGAGGTGGAGAAATATCTCGAGCAGACATATCTCGTCCGGCTGCCCTGGGTGCGGATTATCCATGGTAAAGGCACCGGCGTGTTGAGACAGGCAGTACGCCGCATGCTGTCGGAGTATCCGTTGGTGGCGTCTTTCCGCAGCGGCGATGAATCCGAAGGTGGCAATGGCGTGACGGTGGTCACCTTCGGAAAGTAGCCTCTGAACCGGCGGGAAAGTGAATCAACGTCCCCGCCGGGGTTACTCACTCCTTCGTAGGCCGGTTGGCACGCCCGTAGAGGTTGGTCATGTGTGCCATGCGCTCGGCGACATCGTCGGTCAGCGCGCCGGGGAGCACCCTCCACCCCCAGTTGCCTCCCAGGGTGCCCGGTACGTTCATGCGGGCTTCGTTGTCCAGCCCCAGGATGTCCTGCACCTGAGCGATGGCGAAAGTGGCGACGGATCGCCACGCCAGCCGGATCATCTCCCAATGGATCTCGCTCTCGTCTCCGCAGCCGATGTAATCCAGCACCCGCTTCTGGGTCTTCCGGGATATCGCATCCTGGAACCACCCACGGGCTGTGTCGCTGTCGTGGGTGCTGGTGTAGACCACGGAAATCCGGTCGTAGTTGTGGGGCAGGTATGGGTTCGATGGATCTCCATCGAAAGCGAACTGGAGGACTTTCATCCCCGGAGCGCCGATTTTCTCCCGCAGTTCCACCACCTCCTGGGTGACGAATCCCAGGTCTTCCACGATCAGCGGGAAGTCTCCCAGGGCCTGTCGCACCTTCTCGAAGAAATCGAGGCCAGGGCCCTTGACCCAGCGGCCTTTCTGTGCCGTGGGCATGCCCGCCGGCACCTCCCAGTATGCCTCGAACCCGCGGAAGTGATCCAGCCGGACGATGTCTACCATTTTCAACAGGGCCCTCAGTCGGGAAATCCACCAGGTATAGTCGTCCTGAGCCATCACGTCCCACCGGTACAGCGGATTGCCCCAGAGCTGGCCGGTCTCGCTGTAGAGATCCGGCGGCACCCCGGCGACCACCGTGGGGCGTAGGTGCTCGTCCAGGTGGAAGAGCTCAGGGTGGGACCACGTGTCGGCGCTGTCATAGGCGACGAAGATGGGGATGTCGCCGATGATCTTGACGCCGCGCTCGCCTGCGTGCCAGCGCAGGGCGCTCCACTGGTGGAAGAAGACGAACTGGATGAATTTGCGCTTTTGGATTTCTTCGTGTAGCCGCTCTCTGGCTGCGGCCATGGCGTCAGGGTCCCGGCGTGCCAGCTCCGGCGCCCAGTCGCTCCAGGGTGCCCCCCTATGGATCTCCTTCAAGACTGTGAAAAGGGCATAATCGTCGAGCCACTCGGCGTTCTCCTCGCAGAAACGTTGGAACTCCTCTCTGTGCTTCTGCGGGCCATTTTTCATGAAGTAATGGTAGGCATCTTTGAGGACTGGTATTTTGTACTCGATGACTTTGCCGTAGTCCACCCGATTTTTTGGAAACGAGGGCGGGTGGAGGAAAGCTTCCTTCCGGAGCATTCCTTCCTCCGCCATTTTCTCCGGGCTTATGAGCAACGGATTTCCCGCGAATGAGGAGAGAGACTGGTAAGGCGAGTCCCCATATCCGGTTGGACTAAGGGGCATGACCTGCCACAGTGTCTGCCCGGCTCTGTGCAGAAAATCCACGAACTTGTACGCTTCCGGGCCCAGGTCTCCTATCCCCAGGCCGCCGGGGAGTGACGTCGGGTGAAGGATCAGCCCACTGGCACGGGGAAATTTCATCGTACGAATGTCTCCTTTCGCGTCTGATAGGAACGCATTTAAGTGTGGAGCAAGCACACGCCTGCTCCACCTGGTGGTTCGTCAAGCGAAACATTGTGGGGGAATGCGAAGCAAATCCTGGGGGCCTGTAGGGCCCCCAGGAACCCCCCTGAACTATCGTCGGTCTCCATCAACCCCGATGGCGAGTCGTGATTTGCCCCATGTGCATCGAGAAAGCTCCTGAAACGGCTTGGGGCTTCCGGTTTGCTTCGAAAGCTCTGTGGGCGCTTGTGGTGCCGAACTGGGCGCCGCTCAGTTTGGCGGTTGGTTTGTAGGACGAGCTAACAGCTCGCCCCGGCGCGATACTCTCGAAGCCGTTTCCGCCGGTGAGAAAGCGAAACTTGCTTGACCGGACATCCGGCGGCCCCTCCCTCGCCTGCACCAGCGGGAGGGCGAGGCTCGTCCTCGCCCCCTGTTAGCCCGCTCAGGTCAGGCTCAAACAAGGAAGATGCTTGGGAGCGGTTTTTCTCCACACGGGCGCTGGCCGTTCTGTCGTGTCATGCAACGTGTGCATGAGCGGACTGACAGTCCGCTCTACAGGCTCAGATGGCTCTTTCTTCGTTCGGAAAGT
>WFSD01000430.1 GCA_015486235.1 Anaerolineae bacterium | reverse complement strand
GACCCGGGAGTACCTGCAAGCCAGGATGTTGGGTGAGTTGCAGAGGGCAGGGGCCATGATACCACTGGCTTTCCATGGCGGTACGGCGCTGCGTTTCCTGTACTCCAGCCCCCGCTATTCAGAAGACCTGGACTTCGCGCTGGAGCGGGAGCCAGAACTGTATGATTTCAGAGCCTACCTGCGTGCCGTGCAGACTGCCTTCGAGGCAGAGGGATACGAAGTGACCGTGAAGGTTAGCGACAGGAAGACAGTGCACAGCGCGTTCGTGCGGTTCCCCGGGCTGCTGTACGAACTCGGTCTTTCGCCGCATCGGAGTGAGGTTCTGGCTGTCAAGATCGAGGTGGACACGAACCCTCCTGCCGGTGCAGTGCTGGAGACCACCGTGATCCGGCGTCACGTGATATTGCACCTTCAACATCACGACCGTTCGTCCCTGTTTGCCGGGAAGCTTCATGCTATTTTCCAGCGGCCGTACACGAAAGGGAGAGACCTCTTCGATCTGCTGTGGTATCTCAGCGACCCAGATTGGCCTCGGCCCAACCTCACGCTGCTGAACAACGCCTTGGAACAGACCGGCTGGACGGGCCCTCGTCTGACAGAGGAGAACTGGCACGCGATTCTACGGGAGAGGCTCCGGAATTTGAACTGGGAGCGGGTGCAGGAGGATGTGCGCCCTTTGTTGGCGCCCGGTGTCGAGCGAGGTTTGGTAACGCGGGAGAACGTGATGCGAGAGCTGGACGGTTGGCTGTCCAGGCACAGGTGAGGATTGGGAATCCAAACGGAGGTGGGAGAATGGGAAAGCTGAGTCCAAGTGCTCAGAGGGTTCAGGACGCTCTGGATGCCATAGGGCTGCGGCTGGAGGTGGTGGAACTCTCTTCCAGCACGCGAACCTCTGCCGAGGCTGCGATGGCGGTGGGGTGCGATGTAGCCCAAATCGCCAAGTCCCTGATATTCAGGACGTGCCAGACCGACAGGCCGGTGCTTGTGATAGCCAGCGGAGCAAACCGGGTGAACGAAAAACACATCGCTGAACTGATGGGCGAGGACATTTGCAAAGCTGATGCTGACTACGTGCGCAAGCATACCGGGTTTGTCATTGGCGGAGTGCCTCCGGTGGGGCATCTGGAGCGTATACCGACGTTCATCGACGAAGACCTGCTTCAGTTCCAGGAGATATGGGCGGCTGCGGGAACGCCTCATGCGCTGTTCAAGCTCTCTCCGGAGGACCTGCTTCGCGCCACATCGGGAAAAGTGATCGCCGTTCGGCGATGAACCGCCACCACGGTGTGCATAGCATCTCCTGCCGGAAAGGCGTCGCAGCCAGATGCGTGGCATCGTACTCCCTGAGCCCCTGAACCCAAGCCACGTCCTCGGCTTTCGTCAGGGCGAACTCGGTCATCTGGATGCAATGATCTACGCCGAGCCAAGCGAGGAGGAAGAGCTTGCAAAACGGATGGAGAAGATGGAGAGGGGCGCCGGAGACACTGACAGGGTGGAATAGGGCCCACGCGTGTAATCTCAGTTCCTACCTGTATCACGCTCGCCACACAGGCGTCAACCCAACACTTCCCGCAGCAGGCGCTGGCACAAAGCAGAACTGATCCATATATCCGTTCTTTCCTGAATTTCGCCGAAATAAAAACGAAGCTGGTCGGACGTGATGATGCCGGAGCGGTAGGGCTGAATCAGAACCCCCAGGGTGCCGCGTACCTTCAAGCCCAGTCGGCGGGCTTCCATCCGCCCTCTTTCCTCATCTATCAGAAGGAGTGCTCCCTTCTCGAGGGCAAGGGCTATGCTTTCACGCTCTCCCGTGTCGAGGTGTAAGGACGCAACTGCCTCAGGGATACTTCCGACTGCTGTTGGACCCCATCCTTCCTGCTGAAGGAATCGTCGGAAGATAAGCGCATCTTCGCATCCCTTCCGCATTCCCTTCACCACCGCTTCTTCGTAGACAGATTGTGAGATCAACACCCGACCATAAAGGATAAAGGCGCTTGAGTAAGTGGAGCAGGTTGAGCTTTGAGAGAGCCATCAGAGGGCCGGCATCGGATACGACGGCTTCCATCAAGAGAGTTCCTCTCGCACGGTTTCTTCAGAGAAATCAGGCTCGATACCTCGACCACGAGCCTCCCGGATGAGGTCGCGTTTGGAAAGCCCCATCTGTTCGGCAATGTACCCCAGTGAGCCGAAACCCTCCCTGTAAAGTTCCAGGGCGCACTGTACCCAGTATTGATAGAGTCCCAGCCTGAATATCTGCTGAAGGACAACCTGATCTTCCGGGACGCCCTTGAGCCATTGGCGTGGGATTCGAATCACGGACGTATCTTCCATAGCACAAAGCTCCTGTTCGCTATCGTTTTTCCCGCTTCACATTGTACCTCCACCTTTGCGGGTTCTCCAAACAGCCGTAGAAGGGAAAAACGAAGTAATTTCTGGGGGCCCGTAGGGCCCCCAGAAATTACCTGCCTTTCGGGAGGCTTTCGCCAACCCCTGGCAAGCCACAGCACAAACCCTGTATCAAGTGTGAGGGCTCCCAGGATCTCTTTTGGGCTCCGAGTTGCTTCGAAAGCCCGAAAGGGGATTTTCTCACACATCTGGGGGCGGGCGCGATGCACTGTGTGTTTCCAGCACCGACGCACTTCAGGCCAGGGATCGTTTCAATGTGAAAGCTTGTGCCTATTCCGGATTCTCTCCACGACGATTCCACGAATCTCCGGCCATGCAGCCTCGAGCGAGCGTTGTCTGCTCGTTTCCCTGACGCTTTTGCTGGCGTGGATATGAAAGCTGCGAAACGCGCCTGTTGGGCTTTGGGAAGATAGGAGGTATACTTCAAAATAAGGAGTATGCTTGTCGTTTGGTTCGGGAGAAAAAGATGGTAAGTTCCTTTCAACTTACGAGAACAGCCAGGCTTATCCTGGCGCACCGGACAGGCACAGAAAAAATATCCGTGAAGTTCTGTGCTATTCCGTGGCTCGTGGCTCGTCCTCTTCTATGGCTATGGAGTCGGCAGCATGCTCAAGTCCCCCAGCCGCTTCCTGATCTCCGACCT
>WFSD01000429.1 GCA_015486235.1 Anaerolineae bacterium | reverse complement strand
GACAAATTGCGTGGACATGGGCCCTTAACAAGAGCGTTGCTGTCTATGCTCCACCGGATTCATCCGGTGGAAAACGAACAACAACACCTTTGTTGGGGCTCCATGCGCACACACATGGAAGCTAACGGCTATCGGCCAGCGGCTACCGGCTATCGGCTACGGCCCCTTCTTTGCGTTCTCAACGGTGAGTATTTTTGTACAGCCATCGTTAGAGCCCCCACCCGCCCATCGCCCGTTTGGCGGCGCGTTCCAGCCCGGCCACGGCTTTGTCAAAATGGCGGAAGCGCTCGTCGCGGCTCTGGCCGTGGTAGTAGCGATAGTAAATCTGCTGGGCGATGCCAGCCAGGCGGAAGAGGCCATAAACGAAATAGAAGCGCAAATCGTCGGTAGTGAGGTCGGTGTCGGCGATGTAGCGCTGCACCACCTCGCGGCGGGTGAGCGCGCCGGGGGCGTCAGTGGGGCCGAGGCGGACGGCCTGCATTTCAGGCGGGTCGTCGGCTTCCACCCAGTAAGCCAGTGACGCGCCCAAATCCATCAACGGGTCGCCGATGGTCGCCATCTCCCAATCCAGCACACCCACCACGTGGAAATCGGCGGGGTCGAAAACCACATTGTCAAAGCGGTAGTCGTTGTGGATGAGCGCCGCGCCACGTTCGGGCGGCATGTGGGCTTCCAGCCACGCGATGACCTCCTCGAAATCGGGCACGTTGGGCGTGCGGGCGTCGCGGTAGCGCCGCGCCCAGCCCTGCACCTGCCGCTGCACATAGCCTTCGGGGTGCCCGAAATCGCCCAGGCCGAGGGTGCGGTAGTCGAGGCTGTGCAGGCGGCGGTGGGTGTCGATGAGCCGCTCGCACAGGCCGCGCACCTCGGCTGGAGAAAGCGACAAATCGGGCGGCAGGTCTCGGCGCAAGATCAGGCCGTGGATGCGTTCCATGACGTAGAACGGTGCACCCAGCACCGTGAGGTCGTCGCAGTAGGCCAGCGGCTTGGGCACCAGGAAGACACCGTGCAGCGCGGAGAGGATGACCCATTCGCGGTGCGTGTCGTGGCCGCTCCTGGGCTTCTTGCCCCGCGGCGGGCGGCGGAGCACCAATTCGGTGTCGCCGACGCGTAGCAGGTAGGTGAGGTTGGAATGCCCCGAAGGGAATTGCAGCACTTCCAACGTCCCCTGCAGGCCGGGGATGGCGTCCTTGAGGTAGGCTCCCAGGCGGCGCAGGTTGAGTTCTTCGCCGGGGCGGGGCGGGCGGACGGCATCGCTCATTGCAGCCACCTCGACCTTTGATGCGGTGCGGAAACGCCAGAGGACGAAGCGTGCAGGAAATTTCCAAAAAGCCTTTGCGTTGAACAAAGTCCTCTGTTACCTACGTCAATCTGTGCAATCTGTGGATTCCTCACCGCAGCACCTTCCTTCCGGCTTCCATTTGCTCGCGGTAAGGGCGCAAGATGCGCTTTGCGAGGGAGATTTTGTGTACCTCGTCTGCCCCGTCGTAGATGCGGGCGGCGCGCTCGTGGCGGTAGAAATAGGCCAGGATGGTGTCGTCGGTCATGCCCAGGCCGCCATGCACCTGCAGGGCACGGTCGACCACTTTCTGCATCGTGTTGGCGACCAGGAACTTGATCATAGAAATTTCCTGGCGGGTTTCCTTCCAGCCCAGGTGCTCGATGCGCCACGCCGTTTGCAGGGTGAGGGCGCGGGCAGCCTGAATTTCGGCGGCGCTTTCGGCAATCCACGCCTGGATGATTTCCTTGTCGGCGAGCACCTGCCCCGGCGCGATGGGGCGACGGGCGGCGTAGGAGACCATCAGGTCGAGGGCGCGGCTGGCGACGCCCAGCCAGCGCATGGTATGGTGGATGCGTCCCGGCCCTAGGCGTTCTTGCGCGATGCGGAACCCCGCGCCTTCCGGCCCCAGCAGATTGCTCTGGGGCACGCGGCACGAGTGGTAGAGGATTTCGGCGTGGCTGAAATAGCCGCCGCCCTTGTGCCCCATGATGTTGATGTTGCGCACTAGGTCGAAACCGGGCGTGTCGGTGGGCACGATGATCATGCTGGCGCGCTGGTAGGGCGGCGCTTCGGGGTTAGTCACTGCCATCACAATGGCAAAAGCCGCGCCGTCGGCGGCGGTGGTGTACCACTTCTGGCCGTTGATGACGTAATCGTCGCCGTCCTTCACCGCGGTGGTTTCCATGTAGACGGGGTTGGAGCCGGGCATTTCCACCTCGGTCATGGAAAAGCAACTGCGGATTTTGCCTTCCACCAGCGGGCGCAGCCAGCGCTCTTTTTGCTCCGGCGTGCCGTATTTGTGCAGAATCTCGATGTTGCCCGCGTCGGGCGCTTGCGTGCCGAAGACGTAGTGCCCCAACGGGCTGGTGCCCAGAATTCCGGAAACCAGCGCGAAATCGGTCAGGGGGAGTTCCATGCCGCCGTATTCCTTCGGCTGGGCAGGCCCCCACAGCCCCATTCGCTTGACTTTCTCACGCAGGGCGTCCAGGCGGGGCTGGAAGACTTCCATCGGCTCGTTGAGGAAATGCTGCTCCAGCGGATAGACCTCTTTTCCCATGAATTCCCGAATGAGGTCGAGCATGAGTTGGGTGTCTTTTGGGATGGAAAAATCCATTTGTGATCTCCATCGAACCGGGTTTGTGTTTGTCCTCGCGCGCAGAGACTCTCCGGTTCAAGGCAGATTATACCTTCGTTCTTCTCCCCTGTCACGTTGCCGAGCCGTCGGGAGAGCGAAGGCTGGGGGCGGAGATGGGAGGGTGATTTGGAAACCAGGCAGCCTGCGCAGTTCGCCTGCCGTGTACTGGCTAGAGGAGCTGCAAAAACCTCCAACGTGTAGCCTTCTCACTGGCCATGCTTTCTCGATCGTGACGAGGGGCGGGTCTTGTGCCCGCCCAGATGGAGGGCAAGGTTCCTTTTTCCCTTTTTTGAGGAGATATAGGAAAACGCCGGCAGGTAGGATCTATCTACCCGCCGGCGTCATGGCCAGTGGACTTTACCAGGATAACATCCCTTTCTTCATGCTCCAAAATGGTGCCGCCTCTAGTCGCAGGGTAGCATCTCCCTCAACCGTGGTGGTTAACCAAAAGCGCTTTCACCACTCGCAGAGCATTGTTTCCGATAAAGTCTAATAATTGATCTTCCTGGGGAGCTGTTTTGCGTGCTCGACCCATCTCCTGACCTGGTTGATTCCGGGCAGGCGTCGGACGAGAAGTTTCTCGGCATTGACCTCGGCTATCTTCTTCAGGAGGTTTTCCGGGTCCCTCTGGGCCAGCTCAGGAACAGTATCCACGCCAGCCTCCTCCAATAAGTCGGCGTATTCCTCGCCTATTCCCCGTACACGGAACAGGTCCACATGATTTACCCACTCCAAAATGAGGTTGCTGCTGATGCCGGTTTTCTCGGCGATTTCCTTTCTCCCGGCAGGTGTAGAACCTTTCTCCAGCAAATCCTCTGGCTTGAGAAGCTCGATATCGGCCAGTTTCTTGGCATACACCTCGCCGATACCTTCTACTTCTGTTAACTTTGCCATTTTTACCTCCTTTGCTTGTCTGGTAGCGCTGCGTCTAACTGTGATGCTGGCATGTACTCTTTACGTTGTCCTAATCCGTACGCGTGCATTCGGAAAGACGCAGTACTCTCCACGAAGTTACGTCGCAGCGCAGAATCGAGAAATCGCATCCTTCTAATTGTATCATCTGGGTGGCATTTTGCAACCTTGCGTGGTGGAAGGGAGAGCGAAGCAATTCCTGGGGGCCCGTAGGGCCCCCAGGAACCCCCAGAACCGTTGTCGCTCTACATCAACCTCAACGGCAAGTAGCGGATCGCTTCAGAAGCGTCGAAAAATGTCCCTGAAGCGATTTTGGGCTTTCGATTTGCTTCGAAAGCCCTGGAAAGATACAATCCGGAATGCAGCGTGGGCCCCCAGGAGTTGCTTCGAGATCTCTCGAAATCCAGTGTTGACAATCTTCCAAGTGGTCTGATAAAATAAGCCCAAATGTGTGAGGCGGGACTGACCGCCGCTTGTGGGCATTCAATCGAAAAACATGGGAGGAAAACGGAATGAACGAAGAAATCTTCGAGAAAGTAAAAGCAATTATCGTGGATCAGTTGGGCGTAGACCCTGAGAAAGTGACTCCCGACGCCAGCTTCAAGGACGACCTGGAGGCCGACTCCCTGGACCTGGTGGAATTGATCATGGCGTTCGAGGAGGAGTTCGAAGGCGAGATCTCCGACGAGGACGCGGAGAAAATCGTTACCGTGGGCGATGCAGTGGAGTACATTGAGACCCACATGCTGTAACGGTCTCAGCCGGAGAATCACGATTGCTTACAATACCGGACTGTCTGGGACGTCCGGTATTGTTTTTCGCGCGCAACCGTTCAGGGGGGCCTCACCGCGGAGACCGCATAGCGAATCGACGAATGAACGAATCAGCAAAACGAATTGCTCTGGGAGAATCTTATCGCTGATTCGCTCGATTCGCCCATTCGCCCATTCGCTGGTTCTGGACCTTCGCGTTCTCGGCGGTGAGACCTTACTTCGTTTGCGTTAACTGTCGCAGGCCCCGGCCTGCGGAGGATTTCCGATATGTCCGTTGCGACGCCGGTCAGTATAATCCTCCTGGCGGGAGGAGAAAGCCGCCGGATGGGGCAGAACAAAGCCTTGCTGCCTTGGCGCGGCGTCCCCCTGATCCAGCACATCGTGGAGAGGCTGCGAGAGATAGGCGACGACCTCCTCATGGTGACCAACACGCCTCAGGAATACGATTTCCTGGGACTTCCGATGGTGCCTGACGTGATTCCTCATGGCGGGTCGCTGGTGGGGCTTTACTCCGGCCTGGAGGCAATACGTCATCCGTGGGGGCTGGTTGCCCCCTGCGATGCGCCTTTCGTAAACGTCGACCTCGTTCGCTACATGCTTTCCCTGCGGGAAGGTCACCAGGCGGTGGTCCCGGTGATCGGCGGCAGACACGAGCCGCTTCACGCCCTCTACCACAAAAGCTGTCTCCCGGCCATGAGGGGGCAGATCGATGCAGACCACAAGCGGGTCACCAGTTTCTATTCCGAAGTACGCATCCGGTTTCTGAGAGAGGAGGAGAT
>WFSD01000428.1 GCA_015486235.1 Anaerolineae bacterium | reverse complement strand
TCCTCCGACTCCACGTCGGGGTACTGGGCGGCTACCTCGTGCGCCACCTCCCGCCACAGGCGAGACGACGCCAGCACGTTGGCTTTGTCCACGGATGTTACTTTGCGCCGGCGCTGGCGTGCAAGCTGGTAGGCCACGTGCAGCAGCCGGGCGATCTCCTCCTCGTTGTAGCGCATGGTGTCCAGCGCCTCACGCTTCCCGTCCGGCGTGACCCGCTTCTCCTGGGGCTTGCCGAAGTAAATCCCACCGGTGAGCTCCCGCACGATCACCAGATCGACGCCCTGGACGATCTCCGGCTTCAGCGGAGACGCGTCCGCCAGCGCCGGGAAGAGCTTCACCGGGCGTATGTTGGCGAAGAGCCCCAGCCCTTTCCGCAGGCCCAGGAGCCCCTGCTCCGGTCGAACCGGCGCCAGTGGATCGCTCCACTTGGGGCCGCCCACCGCGCCCAGGAGCACCGCGTCGCCGGAGCGACACATCTCCAGCGTCTCCTCCGGCAGCGGGTTGCCGGTCTCGTCGATGGCGATCCCCCCGACCAGCGCCTCGCTCGTTACGAACCTGTGTCCAAACTTCTCGCCGACGGCGTGGAGCACTTCCGCCCCCGCCGCCACCACCTCCGGCCCGATCCCATCCCCGGGCAGCAATGTGATCTTGTATTCCATTTTCCCCTCAAGTTGTTGGTGTTTTTTTCAACGCAAAGACGCCAAGCCGCAACGAAAGCAGTCAGCCGTTGGCCATTAGCCGTTGGCCGTTAGCTGATGAGGCTTGCCGCCGCCATCAAAGCAGGCTAACGGCTGTCGGCTATCAGCTAACGGCTCGCCGCGCGAGCCTGCGTCTTTGCGTTTATCCAGACATGCTCGTTCCCCGCGACAAAGCGTACTCCAGGCCGTCCACCAGCGCCTGCCAGCTCGCCTCGATGATGTTCGCCGAGCTGCCCACGGTGATCCACGACCGCCGACCGTTGCGCGTGGTGATCATCACCCGCGTCGTCGCAGCTGTGGCGGCGTCAGCGTCCAGAATGCGCACCTTGTAGTCGGTAAGCTGGATGTCCTCGAGCTGCGGGTAATGCGGAAGCACCGCCTTGCGCAACGCCTTGTCCAGCGCGTTCACAGGGCCGTTTCCCTCCGCCGCCGTGTGTACGATCTCCCCATTGACACGAAGCTTGACGGTGGCTTCCGCCAGCAAGCCACGCTTCTGCCTGTGTTCCACAACCGTGGTGAAATCCACCAGCTCGAACGGTGGCCTGTAACCCGGCTTCTCCCGCTCCAGCAGCAACTCCACCGAGGCATCCGCGCCCTCGAAGAAGAACCCTTTGTTCTCCAGTTCCTTGATCTTCGCCAGCGCCGCTTTGATCTGCTCCTCCGTGACCTCGACCCCGAGCTCCCTGGCTTTGTATCGCAGATTTCCTCGACCGGACAACTCCGAGACCAGCACCCGCTTCTCGTTCCCCACCAGCGCAGGGTCTATATGCTGATAGCTATCGACGTTGCGCAGGATCGCGCTCACATGGATGCCGCCTTTGTGGGCGAATGCCGTCTCCCCCACATAGGGCAACTGCGGGTTATGGGCCACGTTCGCCGCCTCGCTGACGAAACGGGAGACCTCCGTCAGCATCCTCAGTTGCTCGTCGGAGACGCAGTCGATCCCCATTTTCAGCTTCAGGTTCGGGATGATGGAGCAGAGATTTGCGTTGCCAACACGCTCGCCGATGCCGTTGATGGTGCCCTGGACCTGGGTAGCGCCCGCCCGCACCGCCGCCAGCGAGTTCGCCACCGCCAGCTCCGAATCGTTGTGGGCGTGGATACCGAGGGGCACATGCAACCTGCGGTGCATCTCCGCGACCACCTCCCCGATCCACCAGTACATGTTGCTGCCGTTGGTATCGGCCAGCACGATCCAGTCCGCGCCGGCGTCCTGCGCCGCCTGAACCGTGGCGAATGCGTACTCCGGGTCGGCGTTGTAGCCGTCGAAGAAATGCTCCGCGTCGTAGACCACCTCCTTGCCCGCGGCTTTCAGATAGGCAATCGTGTCGGAGATCATCCGCAGGTTCTCCTCCAGCGTGGTTCGGAGCACGTCGTGCACGTGGAGCGTCCACGACTTGCCCACCACGGTGACCACCGGCGTCCCCGCGTCCAGAAGCGCCTGAACCTGCGGATCGTCCTCCACCGCCTTGTCGGCCCGCCTGGTGGAGCCAAAAGCTGCCACCTTCGCCTGCGTCAGTTCCAGGTCTTTGACACGCTCGAAGTACTCGGCGTCCTTTGGGTTCGATCCCGGCCAGCCACCCTCGATGTAGTGGATGCCGAACCGGTCGAGCTTCTGCGTGATCTTCAGTTTGTCCTCGAGCGAGAACGATATCCCCTCGTGCTGAGCCCCATCGCGCAGCGTCGTATCGTACAGAAGTACCTGACTTGTCCTCATACTCCCTCCGCGATTCCAACGCAAAGCCGCAAAGATGCCAAGACGCAAGGGTTTTTAATTAATTTTTTCTTTGCGTCTTATGCCTCTCTGCGTCTTTGCGTTAAATGGTGCTCACCGGTGCAGGATGCGAAGCTTCGTACGCCTCGATGAGCGACAGCCGGTTCAGCAGGTAGCCGAGCTGATCCACGCCTTCCAGCAGGCAGTATTTGCTGAACCCGTCTATCGGGAACCGCTCCGTCCGCCCGCCGGGGAAAGCGACCGTCTGTGCCTCCAGGTCTATCACCACCTCGCCGTCCGGGTCGCGCTCCAGGTCTGCCACCAGCTCCCGGTGCGCGTCCTCGCTCACCACCACCGGCAGCAAGCCGTTCTTCAGAGCGTTGTTCCGGAAGATGTCGGCGAAGCTGGTACTGATGACCGCCCGGAAGCCATAGCCGGTCAGCGCCCAGGGCGCGTGCTCCCGGCTCGAACCACAGCCGAAGTTGTCCCCCGCCAGCAGAATCTTCCTCCCCTGCATCTCCGGCTTGTTCAGCACGAAATCAGGGTTAGGGGAGCCGTCCGGCAGATACCTCCAGTCGGCGAAGAGGTGATCCCCCATCCCGACCTTGTCGGTGGCTTTTAAAAACCTCGCCGGTATGATCTGATCCGTGTCTATGTCGTTTATGAGCAACGGCACCACCTTGCTCTCTAATTTCCTGAAAGGTTCCATCTCTCCTCCTGAAAGGTAACATGGGTGCAGCTTGCCGTCTCTTCGGACGGTAAGCCGTTAGCCAGTGGCCGTTAGCCGTCAGCGCGGGACGGCTGCCAACGGCTAACAGCTGACTGCTATCGGCTTCCTGGCGTCTTTGCGTTAAATCAGCGTTCTTGGGTCGGTGACGACGCCGGTGACGGCGGCAGCGGCGGCGGTCAGCGGGCTGGCGAGCATCGTCCTGCCGCCCTTGCCCTGCCTGCCTTCGAAGTTCCGGTTGTTGGTGCTGACCGCGTACTGCCCCGGCTCCAGCCTGTCGCCATTCATGGCGATGCACATACTGCACCCGGCGGTTCGCCACTCAGCACCTGCATCCTTGAAGACCCGATCCAGCCCCTCCGCTTCCGCCCGCCGCCTGACCTGCTCCGACCCGGGCACCACCAGCATCCGCACGCCCTTGGCCACCTCCCGTCCGCGCAGGATCTGCGCCGCTGCCCGCAGGTCTTCGATGCGCGAATTGGTGCAGCTCCCGATGAACACTACGTCCACTGGGTGTCCCAGCAGTGGTTTCCCCGGCTGCAAATCCATGTACCGCAGCGCTTTCTCCACCGATGCCCGCTGGGTCGGATCGGCGATCTCCGCCGGGTTGGGCACTGGCGCGGTGATGGGAATCCCCATGGACGGGTTCGTGCCATAGGTGATCATCGGCTCCAGAGCGCTGACATCAATGGCGACCTCAGCATCGTAGCTCGCGCCTTCGTCGGTGGCAAGCGCCCGCCAGCGGGCCACCGCCTCGTCCCAGGCTTTGCCTTTCGGCGCGTAGGGTCGGCCGTGGAGATACTCGAACGTCGTATCGTCCGGAGCGACCATGCCGGCGCGCGCCCCGGCCTCGATGCTCATGTTGCAGATCGTCATCCGGCCTTCC
>WFSD01000427.1 GCA_015486235.1 Anaerolineae bacterium | reverse complement strand
TCCCGTTCTGGCTCCACCTGGAGAACCGCCTCGACCAGATCCCGCACATCGTGCTGACCTCCTCCGACCATGCCCGCGATCTACTGACACGGCAGTTCGGATTGAGACAGGAAACCATCCTCACAGTGCACGACAGTGTCGATCCCAAAAAATTCCATCCTCCGTCAGATGACGAACGCCAGCGCCTGAAACGGCTTCGAAAGAGCCTGGGCATACCTGCCAAAAGAAAAGTGGTGGTGTACCTGGGGCTTCTGGCACCATACCAGGGCGTGGATATCCTCCTGGAGGCAGCACGAGAAATGACTGCTGCCACGAGCGCGGAAACCCCCCATTTCCTGGTGATGGGATTCCCTTCCGTGGAACGATACCGGCGCCGGGCAGCAGACATGGGAATCGAGGATTTCGTAACGTTTACCGGCAGGGTACCCTACGACGCAGCTCCGGACTACCTTGCGCTGGGGGATGTAGCCGTCGCCCCAAAACTTCCCACCACAGAGGGAAGCGGCAAGCTGTGTCCGTACATGTCGGTCGGCCTGCCGGTGGTGGCGACGGACGTTCCGGCGCACCGGGAGTACCTGGAAGATCTGGGGGTTTATGTACCGCCGAGAGACCCTCAGGCACTGGCATCTGCGCTTAGGGGGCTACTCGACGACGCCGGGGAGCGCCGCCGGATTGGGTCAGCACTGCGAGCCAGGGCCCTGGAGCAATTCACATGGGCCCGCGCAGGAGATGCGATTGAGCGAGCGTACGGAGAAGCCCTGGACCGTTACGTTTTTTCACGAGGCATTTGACACTCCTCCACCCATGTGCTACACTTGGGCCGAACTAAAAATAGAGGCGTGTCCATGAGCACATATCTGTTGCGGAGCTATCATCATATTGACAGGAGCAGGCGCACGGCATAAGCCGACGCCATTTTTGCGCTTGCTCCCGAGGGCTAGTTGATCCCAACTAGTCCTTTTTTATTGTCTCGAGGCGGAAAAAAGATTCCGGGCTGGGCGTCTCCATAAACTCAGCCCAAGATTATTGATCGGACTTTTGACAATCGGGCTGCCCTGCCAGGCTGAGTTTTTCATCTTGAAGGCAGGGAAGAAGGGAGGGTACATCTTGTGGTCGGGCTTGGCCCGACTGCAAGATGTACCATTTCTTCCCAGTCATCTACCAAGCGTGAAGCCCCAGGAGGCTCGGTTTCCGCTTTGTCAAAAGTCCAGTCATTGAGGTGATACGGCTAAACTCATGGCTAACAGACCTTTTTCGAACGACTGGACACTACCGGAGGGTGTGCGTGACCTGCTCCTTGCCGATGCAGCAGCTTTCAGGGAAATGGAAGTCGCACTTCACGCCACCTGGACAGCCTGGGGTTACCATCGGATTATCTTGCCCACATTCGAATATGCAGACACCCTGGCAACAGACGTTGGGGCACAAATCGACGCCGAACTATACCGCTTTTTCGATCGGCAAGGACGGGTTCTGGCACTGCGCCCGGATATGACTATCCCGACAGCACGCGTGGTGGGCACGCGGCTGTGTGACCAGCCCATGCCGCTTCGGCTGAGCTACATCGGCAGCGTTTTTCGCTATGAACAGCCGCGTGCCGGACGCCAGCACGAGTTCACGCAGGCAGGTATCGAGCTGATCGGGGCAGAGAGCAGGGCTGCCGACGCCGAAGTAATTGCCCTGGCCGTAGCTGCGCTGCAGGCCATCGGCCTGCCCAGATTCAGCATCACGTTGGGCCACATTGGATTCTTCCGCGGCCTGCTGAACGCGCTGGCTCTGCCCGATCGGCTGGCCGGCATGGTACGAGAGGCGGTGGACCGGAAAGCAGAAGCGGTGCTTGTGTCACTGCTGGACGAAAGCGAGAACGTACCGCCGTCAGCCCGATCCGCCCTGCTGGAGCTGCCTAGACTGACTGGCAGTATCGAGGTTCTGGACCAGGCAGAGAAATTTTGCCTCAACGACGCCATGAGTGGCGCCCTCTCTGATCTGCGGGCTGTGGCCAATTTGCTGGCTGCTTACGGCGTCGGAGACTTCGTCACCTACGACTTTGCCGAGGTGCGCGACCTGGATTACTACTCCGGCATCACTTTCGAAGGATTCGCACCGGGGCTGGGATTCAGCCTGATATCAGGCGGGCGCTACGACGGGCTGATAGAGCATTTCGGGCCGCCGTTCCCAGCCGTTGGCTGGGCGATGACGCTGGATAGAGTGTTGCTGGCGCGGAAGTCACAAGGAATTTCCCAGAGCGAACCGACTGCGGACGTTCTGCTGGGAGCACATGGATGCCCCACCTGCCTGGCATGGGCCGCCGGGGCGAGGACACGCGGACTTCAGGTGGAGATAGACCCATTGGGGATGGATGACGAACAACTCTGGGCAGCGGCGAAAACACGACACATTCCACGAGTGGTGTTCCACGTAGCATCCACCCCACACAGGATGATGGTGCGCGATGCCAGAGGCCTGCGTCCGCTGGTGGAAGACAACTGGCAGGAGGTAGCACGATGGAAATGACGCAATCTCCTTTAATCATAGCGCTGCCCAAA
This sequence comes from Anaerolineae bacterium, assembly GCA_015486235.1. GTDB lineage: Bacteria > Chloroflexota > Anaerolineae > S016-19 > S016-19 > S016-19. The sequence continues at coordinate 2,931 of WFSD01000427.1, read as the reverse complement.
GGCCGACTGGCCGAAGACGCCATGAATTTCCTGAAACAGGCCGGATACGCCGTACCCGAAAACCACGACAAAGAGCGGCGGCTGGTACTGGATGGAGCAGACAGGAGGCTCCGCTTCATCATGGCCAAGCCAGCGGACGTGCCGGTCTTCGTAGAATACGGCGCAGCAGACCTGGGCATCGCCGGGCTGGACGTGGTGCGGGAGGCAGAGAGGGATGTCTACGAGCCGTTGCAGCTCCCATTCGGATACTGTCGGCTGGTGGTCGCAGGTAAAGCCAACCGCCCTGCGCGTCCTTTGCGCCTGGAACGGAGCCCGCGGGTGGCGACCAAATTCCCCAGGCTCGCCGAGGCATTCTTCCGGAGCCACGGTCTGGCGCCTGAGATAATCGTCATGTCCGGATCGGTGGAACTGGCCCCATTGGTTGGCCTGGCAGACCTGATCGTGGATCTGGTGCAAACCGGCACCACACTGCGGGCAAACGGCCTGAACGAACTGCAGGTAATCCTGGAAAGCCAGGCGGTCTTGATCGCCAACAGGGCCAGCTACCGCCTGCGCGCTGCGGAGATTCGGTCGTTCATCGACACCCTGGCAGCAAGTGTGAACAATGACGTACTCTCCCCCGCCGGGCCACCAGCCCGGAGGGCCTCCGGCCGCTAAAGCGGGGGAGCTCCTTAGGCAACGCATGAGTTCCCAAACTCTACGTTAGCGCCTAAAGGCGCTGTCTGAGCCCCGTGGAACGCTTATTCCACAGGGCAAGCCCAAGAAATGCTCCTGTTCGGGGACGCCCAACAGGTTTTACCCAACATGGGTACCTAACCCCCCGGCCCCTCCCCTTACAGGGGAGGGGCCGGGGGAGAGGTCCAAGGAAGCAGTCAAGTTGAGTGATGGGCGCTGATTCCTGTCCCCACTGAAGGCGGGAGTCCCTTCCGAGAGTTTCTATGGTAGGGAAGACCGCTAGCGGTCGGCCGTTAGCTGGCGGCGGGGTGCATATTGCAAGAGCTTTCTCCGCAGGGCCGCCAACAGCCCATATCTAGATGACATCGGAGTGTGCTAATGAACCTGATCAAGATCTACGAAGCACCAGAGGCTCGCAACACGATCTTGCGCCGCGTGCCATGGGAAGACCAGCAGATGCCAGAGCGGCTCCTGGACGGCATCGAGCGCATCTTCGGCGAGCGCATGACGCCCGCAGCGGCGGTGTCGCGCATCCTGAGCGATGTACGCGGGCGCGGCGACGCTGCTTTGCACGAGTGGTCTACGCGCATCGACGGTATGGCTGAGTCTGCACCGCTGGAGGTGGGGCCGGACAGATGGAAAGCAGCTTACCAGCAGCTGCCGAAAGAACAACGGGCGGCCCTCGACATGGCAACGGAGCGAATCGCCGCCTTCCACCGCAAGCAGCCCCTGGATTCCTGGGTGGATGCCGGCCCGGATGGCATGCTGGGCCAGCTGATCCGGCCACTGGACCGCGCTGGCGTTTACGTGCCTGCTGGGACAGCTCCCCTATTTTCGTCGCTGCTGATGGCGGCAATACCCGCGCGCGTGGCCGGAGTGGGCGAGATAGTCGTCTCCACCCCACCTGGACGGAACGGTACCGTGGACGACATGATCCTGGCAGCCGCTTATCGGGCAGGTGTGGACAGGCTGTTTGCACTGGGGGGTGCCCAGGCCATAGCCGCCATGGCTTACGGCACCGAGACCGTGCCATCAGTGGACAAGATCGTCGGTGCCGGAGGGCTGTTCGTCACCCTGGCAAAACGACAGGTAGTCGGAAGGGTCGGCATAGATGGATTCTACGGCCCTACCGAGACCCTGCTGATTGCCGACGAAAGCGCCAACCCGCGATGGGTTGCAGCCGACTTGCTGGCGCAGGCCGAGCACGACATACTGGCCTCACCGATCCTGCTGACACCCGACCACACCCTGGCGAACTCTGTTGCTGCCGAGGTGACCGCCCAGATCGGGGACCTCAGCAGATCCGAGATAGCAATGGCGTCCCTGGCAAATCGCGGTGGCATAGTCCTCACGTCTGACCTGGCGGAAGCGGTCGAAATGGCAAACGATTACGCTCCAGAGCACCTTTGCCTGCTGGTAGCCAGCCCATGGGAGCTGGTCGGACGGATCCGGAACGCCGGGGGGATTTTCGTCGGAGAGCATTCGTTCGAGGTGTTGGGAGACTATGTCGCTGGGCCGAGCCACATCATGCCAACAGAAGGAAGCGCCCGTTACGCCAGCCCGCTCAGCGCGGCAGATTTCGTTAAACGGATCAGTCTGGTGGCATTGAACGCTGAGGCGGGAGCGAGACTGGCAAAGCCCGCGGCAGTGCTGGCCCGCAGCGAAGGGCTGACGGCACACGCCGCCGCAGCGGAGATGAGAGAAGGCTAGGGCAGGCCGGTATCCCGCTCGGCGAGTCGCTGCCGAGCGGAAACAGATCAGGCCACAGAGCCAATCCGTGGTTATTTCCAGGGGGTAAAAATGCGATCTGCAACCATAGACCGAACCACCGGCGAAACGGAAGTCCATCTAAAGCTGGAGCTGGATGGCAGCGGCAAGTCCGAGATAAACACAGGAGTAGGTTTCCTGGACCACATGCTGACCCTGTTTGCCCATCATGGGCTCTTCGACCTGACCGTCGATGCCCACGGAGACCTGCACGTGGATGCCCATCACACCGTCGAGGATGTGGCGATTTGCCTTGGGCAGGCGCTGGACCGGGCGCTGGGAGACAGGGCCGGCATAGTTCGCATGGCCTGTAGCTACGTACCCATGGACGAAAGCCTGGGGTTTGTGGCGCTGGACCTGAGCGGGCGTCCCTACGCAGTGATAGAAGTAACATGGCACACGAGTTTGCTGGGAACGATGGACCCAGACCTGGTGCGCCACTTCCTAGAAACGGTGGCGATACACGGTCGGATGAACCTGCACGCACGC
>WFSD01000426.1 GCA_015486235.1 Anaerolineae bacterium | reverse complement strand
CTTGCCGGTGCTGGAGGCGATGGCGTGCGGGACGGCAGTTCTGGCATCGGACGCCAGCTCGCTGCCTGAGGTGGTGGGGGACGCTGGCGTGCTCCTGCCGCCTGATGACACCTCCGCGTGGAGCGATGCACTAGGGCGCATCGACGCAGACAAAGCGTGGAGGAAAAAATTGGAGGATGCGGCGTTATCTCAGTCTGCCCGGTTCTCGTGGGAAAAAGCCGCTTTGGAGACCGCGCAGGCATACGAGGCGGCTTGCTCGCCGGATGAATGATGCCCGTTGGCAAGCCCCCGGCAGGGGCGCAGTGCCGCTGCACTCATACCGGTCGCGAGTTCATCCGGTCGGCTGGCAACGCGCGGATGCATTTTCGTCGTTATGTAGTGATGCCGCTCACGGAGACTGTTTCGGCACCACGGTCACCCGCCGATGTTCCCCTTCGCCGATGCTCCGAGTGGTCACGTCCGGGTGGTCATGCAGCGCCAGATGGATTATCCGGCGTTCTCTGGACGGCATAGCTTCCAGAGCCATGCCGTGTCCACTCTGGGCCACCTGGTCTGCCACCCTGTGGGCCAGCTTGATCAGAGACCTCTCCCTGTGAGATCGATAGCCGTTTACATCCACCGCCAGGTCTGCCCACCGCTTGAGCCTGTGACTCACCATCATCCGTAGCAAGTACTGGAGAGAACTCAGAATCTCTCCCCTTCGTCCGATCAGGTGGGACAGGTCTGTGTCGTCCCCCTTCCCTGTGATGTTCAAGACGAGGTGGGTTTTCCCCTCGGACGCCAGGTCTTCTTCCTGAATCGGCGTTACATCGGCATCGAACCCCATCTTGCGAAGCAGTTCCGAGAGTATTTCCACTGCCACTTGGACCATCTCGTCCTTTCCAGGTGTCTCGGCCCTGGCTTCCGGGGCGGGGCTCTCTTTTTCCAGCGTTGCGGCCTCTTCGGCCGGTGTGGCTATTTCAGGTGGTTCTTCCGCCGTGGGCGCGGGGGATATCCTCCGGAGTACAACGCGGGCATCCATCGCGCCTATGCCCAGGACACCACGGCTCCCCTTGGTGATGATCTCTACGTCGACTTCGTCTCTGTTCCACCCTAAATCGTTGAGTCCTTTCTGGATAGCGTCTTCCACAGTTTTGCCGCTGAATTCATGCACCATGGCTACTTCCTCTTCTTTTTCTTTTTCTTCCGCTTAGAGCCAGACCTGGCAGGAGCACTACCAACCTCCTCTTGAATTCCTTCCTTGACTTCTTCTGGCGGTTTTTTCTTCGGGGCTTGTTTCTTGGGTTCCTCTTTTTCTGGGAGGAGAGCCCCCCAACCGGTGGTGAAGTACTGCTGGATTATGCCCAGGATGTTGGATGTAACCCAGTACAAGTCGAGGCCGGTGGGCACCTGCAGGGCAAAGAATCCAAACAGAATCGGCATGAACAGGTTCATCTGGCTCATCATCTGCTGACCGGAGTCCTGATCGCTTCCGGGCATGACTGTCATTTTCTGCATCACGTACTGGCTCACCACCAGGAGGATCGGGAGGACAAGGTAGCCGATGGCCGGCCCCCACCCTATGAACTTGTCCGAGTTGGGGAGTACCCAGCTAAATCCTACTCCCCTGGGTGGAAACGCCAGGTCAGGAATCCAAAAGAACTTGGCATTGGTCAGATGTCCCAGGCTGGCGGCTTTGTAGATGGCGCTGTAGAAGCCGATGAGAATCGGGAACTGGACCAGCATTGGCAGGCACCCGCCCAGAGGGTTGACGCCTGCTTCTTTGTAAAGTTCCATCTGGGCCTGGGTGAGCTTCTCCTTGTCGTTTTTGTACTTCTTCTGGATCTCCTTCAGGCGCGGCTGGAGTTCCTGGGTTGCCTTCATCGATTGAAATTGCTTCAAGGTCAATGGTAGGGTGAGCAGCTTGATGATTATCGTGAGCAGAATGATAGCGAACCCATAGCTGTACGGTACGCTCATGCCAGATAGCACTTTGTTCAGAAAGACAAGTGCTTCCACAATAGGCATGACGACCAACGAATTCCAAAGTGCACTCATTTTCTCTTTTTTCCTTCTGAGAGTTTATCTCGGTCGACCGGGAGCCATTCTGGGATGATCGGCACAGGATCATAGCCGCCTGGGTTCCAGGGATGACAACGTGAGATTCGTTTCAGCCCCAGCCATCCGCCGTGTAGAAGGCCGTATTTTTCGATGGCTTCGTAAGTGTAATGAGAACATGTGGGAGT
>WFSD01000425.1 GCA_015486235.1 Anaerolineae bacterium | reverse complement strand
TCCGGTCGCGTGCCGGAGGCGGTTACCACATGACAAGGAGGAAGCAAAGATGAAAGTCTCTCGTGTGTCTGAAATGCGCAACCTCGACAGGCTAGCTACTGAGCGATATTCCATTCCCGGCAGGATTCTGATGGAGAACGCCGGCGAAGCTGCATATTTCGTGATCCTTAGGGAATTTGGCGTCAAAAACAGGAAGTTCGCGGTGTTCTGCGGGGCGGGACACAACGGTGGTGACGGTCTGGTGGTTGCACGGAAACTCCATTCCACTGGTGGGGATGTGAGTGTGTTTTGCCTGGGCGATCCGCAGAAATTCGACGATACCGTTCATTTCCATTACGCAATGCTGGAAAATATGCCCGTGGACTTCCTTCGTCTTACGGATGACAACCTGGACGAGGCTCGGGTGGCGCTGGAGCAGGCAGACGCTGTGGTGGATGCCGTTTTTGGCACTGGCCTGAGCCGCAATGTCGAGGGCAGGTATCGTGAGGTGATCCAGCTCATCAACAAGAGCGGCAAGCCTGTCTTCAGCATAGATATCCCGTCCGGCGTGAACGGCGACACCGGGCAGGTGATGGGGGTTGCCGTGAAAGCTGACTACACCATCACCTACGGCCTGCCGAAAATCGGCAGTCTTCTTTACCCTGGTTTCGAGTTTGGTGGGAAGCTCAACGTAACCCACATTTCTTTCCCACCGGAGCTTTACGAGAACGACGATCTGAAGATCGCTGTGAACACCCCGCTGCCCCTGCCGGAGCGCCCCAGGGACAGCCACAAAGGGTACTATGGCAAAGTGCTTTTCATAGCCGGTGCAGCGCGGTATCAGGGTGCCCCCTATTTCTCAGCTATGTCTTTCCTGAAAGCGGGCGGTGGGCTTTCCTACCTGGCGACACCTCGCTCTGTTGCGCCGTTTATCGCCAACAAAGGAAGCGAGATTGTTTTCCTGCCACAGGAGGAAACCCCATCCGGCAGCCTGGCAAAGGGCAACCTGGATCGCCTGCTGGACATTGCATCGGAGATGGACATGGTTGTACTGGGCCCCGGCGTCTCGCTGGATGAAGAGACCCAGAAACTTGTTCAAGACCTCGCCACATGGCTGGACAAGCCTTTGCTCATAGACGGCGATGGGCTGACGGCGGTTGCATCGCAGCAGGATGCTGTCAGCCGGAGGAAAGCACCCACGGTCCTCACGCCCCATCCAGGCGAGATGTCGCGCCTTACGGGCCTTTCCATTGGCGAGATACTGGCGAACCGGGTCGATGTGCTCCAGGATGCGGCTGAGGCGTGGAATGCTGTCATCGTCCTGAAAGGCGCTCATTCCCTTATCGGCTACCCCGACGGGAGGGTGTTCGTCAACCTGAGCGGCAACCCCGGAATGGCCACCGCCGGAAGTGGGGATGTCCTCACGGGCACCATCGCCGCCATGTTCAGCGCCCACAAATTTGACCTGCCCGAAGCCACCAGGATGGGCGTGTTCATGCACGGCCTTGCGGGCGACCTGGCAAGTGGCGACATCGGGGAGGATGGCCTCGTGGCGGGCGATATCCTGGATTATCTGCCGGAGGCCCTGAGTCACTTCCGAAAGTACTGGCAGGACGTCGTGGATACACACTACGGGAAGATTTCTGTGGTGTGAGAGGCTAGCGCAGGAGGAATGCCATGAAAGCGTGGATTCTGGAAAGACAGGCGCCTATCGAGGAGCGCCCGCTGAAGATGATGGAAGTCCCCGAACCCCACGCGGGAGAGGGACAGGTGCGGATAAAAGTGATTGCGTGCGGCGTCTGCCGCACCGATGTCCATGTCGCTGAGGGGGACTTGCCTTTGCACAAGTCTCCGCTGATCCTGGGGCACGAGATTGTCGGCGTGGTGGATGAGGTCGGACCTGGTGTGACGAAATTCTCCATGGGCCAGCGCGCAGGCGTGACATGGCTGAATTACGCGTGCGGCGAGTGCAAATTTTGCAAGATGGGGAAGGAAAATCTTTGCCCGGAAGCGCGCTTCACGGGTTGGGACGCTGATGGTGGCTTCGCCGAGTTCACCGTCGTCGACGCCAGGTTTGCTCATCATTTGCCGGAGCACAGGTCTTTCGAGGAAATGGCACCGTGGATGTGCCCCGGCACCGCCGGATATCGTGCCCTGCGCCTGACAGAGCTGGGGAAAGGGGGCAGGCTGGGGCTTTATGGGTTCGGCCCCACTGCCACCTACGTGCTCCAGATCGCCCATGCCAAAGGGATGCAGGTGTATGTGGTCACCAGGAGCGAGAAAAACAAAGCCGCCGCCAGGGAGCTGGGGGCGGAGTGGGTTGGAGGCTATGACGACGAGATGCCGGTGAAGCTGGATGGTTCCATCATCTTCCCGCCCGTTGGGGATCTCGTTCCTTTTGCCCTCTCGCAGCTCGACAGCAACGGCAGGCTTGTCCTGGGTCCTGTGACGATGACACCCATCGTCATCGACGACTTCAACCTTGTCTGGCAGGAGCGCTCCATTATCAGTCTTGCTCACGTTACCCGGAGGGATGCTGAAGAATTCATTGCCATAGCCGACGAACACGACATCAAGCTGAACATCGAGGTCTTCCCATTCGAGGAAACGCAGGAGGCAATGATCAGGGTCAAGCATGGTCAAATCAAAGGGAATGCTGTGATCAGGGTCGCCGTGTGAGCAGGAAGGACGGGAGTGTGGCTCACAGGGTGCTTTTCATGGGGACGCCGGACTTCGCCGTCCCCATCCTGCAGGCGCTGATCGAATCGCCGGAATACGATGTGGTGGGCGTGGCGACGCGTGTGGACAAACCTGCCGGTCGGGGCAGGAAGCTACGTCCTTCGCCAGTGAAAGAGGCGGCACAGGCCCACGGCATTCCGGTCTTCCAGCCGCGGAGCCTGCGAAAAGACCCGGATGCGGTTCGGGCGCTGGCGGATACCGGGCCGGATGTGATCGTCGTCGCTGCATACGGCCTGATCCTCCCAAAGTCGGTGCTGGAGATTCCCCCATACGGTTGTGTCAATGTGCATGCGTCCTTGCTGCCCCGCTGGCGAGGGGCAGCGCCCATAACCGCGGCCATCCTGGCTGGCGATGAGGTCACAGGGATCACCATCATGCTGATGGACGAGGGGATGGACACCGGCCCTCTGCTGGCGCAGGCGAAGGAACGGATACTCGCGACGGACACGACTGGCAGCCTGAGCACCCGGCTGGCGGACCTGGGTGCTCGTTTGTTGCTGAATACGCTTCCACATTGGATTGCCGGAGACGTCGAGCCTGAGCCCCAGGACGACGCCGCAGCCACATACGCTCCGAGGATCAGGAAAGAGCAAGGGCGGATTGTCTGGGAGAAGCCCGCAGAGTTGTTGGAGCGGGAGGTGAGGGCGTATCAGCCCTGGCCTGGCAGTTTCACCACATGGCAGGGCAGACACATGAAAGTGCTGGAGGCAGCGGTCGATCATGACGGCGCTCCGCAGGCGCAGCCGGGAACAGTTCTGGAAGCTGATCGGGGGGTCGGCGTGGCAACCGGAGAGGGGGTACTTTTGCTTCGACGGGTGCAGCTCGCGGGGAAGAAGCCGGTGGATATCGAGAGCTTCTTGCGGGGGCAGCGTGGATTCGTGGGGAGCGTTTTGGGAGAGTGACATGGAGGTGTTGAAGCCGGGGGACATAGTGTTGATGGTGGGTGCGGACGGCCGGCGCAGGCTGATAACGCTTCAGGAGAATCAGTCGTATCACACCCACAGAGGTACTATCCCTCACAGCGAACTGATTGGAAAGCCGCCTGGCAGAGTGGTGTCCACCCAACTCGGGTATCCATACCTGGTTTTGGAGCCGGGTGTTGCCGATCTGATTCGGAACATAAAGCGGATTACCCAGATCGTCTATCCGAAGGACGCTGCGTATATCGTCATGCGCCTCAATCTGAGCGCCGGGAAGCGCGTTCTGGAGGCGGGTACTGGCAGCGGCGGCCTCACAATCGCCCTGGCGAAAGCTGTGATGCCGGGAGGCCATGTCGTATCGTGCGAGGTGCGCGGGGATATCCACAGGCTGGCGGCGCGGAATCTGGAGAAGCTTGGCTTGCTGCCGTACGTGACACTGTTCAACCGGGACCTGTCCGAGGGATGCGATGTGCAGTATGTGGATGCTGTCTTTTTGGACATGAAAGAGCCATGGCAGCATTTGGATTACGTCGAGGAAGCGCTCAGGCCGGGCGGGTTCTTCGGCAGTCTGCTCCCCACCACGAACCAGGTCTCAGCGCTTTTGGACGGGCTTTCCCAGCATAACTTCATGGACATCTCGGTAGAGGAACTGCTTTTGAGGCCGTACAAGCCGGTGGCGGAACGGCTGCGCCCTACTGACAGGATGATTGCCCACAGCGGGTATTTGATCTTCGCACGCCGCGTGGAGACAAGCGACGAGGCGCGGCGCTGGTTCAGCCCGATCCGCAGGATGCACCGCGACAAGTATCTTGGAAAAGGCGAGGGTGAGGAAGATGCGTGAGTATAAGGGCGTGATCCATGCTCACACGCTCTATTCTGATGGAACGGGGACGGTCGCAGACCTGGTGCGTGCAGCGAAAGCTGCCGGATTGACGTACCTGGCGATCACCGACCACAACGCGTTCCACCCTGAGGAAGCAGGATGGCGCGATGGCGTTCTGGTCATGATGGGCGAGGAAGTAGACGACGATGAAGGGAAGGAGGTCAAGGGGGGACATCTACTGGCGTTGGGCACAAGAGAGGATGTGACCCATTTGCGTCATGATTTCCAGCGCCTGATAGACCGCATCAACGAGGTTGGCGGTGTGTCGTTTCTTGCACATCCCCTGGAGCGGAACTCGAAATACATGCCCGACACTTATAGCTGGCGAGACTGGAGTGTCCGCGGGTACACAGGGATCGAGCTCTGGAACCATCTGTCGGAGTTCCGTGGGTACACCACAAGCATACCGAAAGTGCTGGCGATAGCTTTCTTCCCACATTGGTTCACCCAGGGACCCTGGCCGGAGGTGCTGGCGCTGTGGGATCGGCTCATGGAGGAGCAGGGTCGTCCCATCGTCGCCATAGGTGGAGCGGATGCTCACGCTCAGGTTTACGGCCTGGGGCCGATAAAGCGCAAGTTCATGCCTTATGAGCTGACATTCCGTTCGGTGACAACCCACGTGCTGCTGGATGAGGCTCTTTCCGGCAGCGATGCAGCCTCAGATGAGCGTGCGTTGTTGAACGCTCTGCGCTCCGGCCATACGTGGGTTGGGTACGAACGGCTTGGCCCTACTGACGGTTTTCGGTTCTGGGCCGTTTCCGGGGGTAGGGAGGTCATCATGGGTGACAGCGTGGCCGCGCTGCCTGTGGCCCTTCACGTTGCCGTTCCGGACGATGGTGATGTTCGTATTCTGCGCAATGGGCAGGTGGTGGCGCAAACTTTTGGCAGGGAGTTGTCGAAAGAAGTGGAGGAACCAGGGGTTTACAGGGTCGAGGTCTGGCGCAGGCGGTGGGGCAGGCCTCGCGGATGGATTTTCAGCAACCCGATTTACGTGGGCAGGTAGCGGGTTCCGCAGGACTGGATCGGCAAATCAGGAAGCGCTTTTCATCACGCCGTAGAGGTTCAGGTTTCCCTCTTTGCCGTCGGATCGGAACATGTCCAGCAGGTCCAGCCCGGCGTGCTCCGCCAGCAGTCGGAGCTCTCCCTCGTCCACTAGGTGACAGTAGCGGTACCCCACCCCGCCTCGTTTCCAGTCTAACAGGTAGTCACCTTGCTCCAGGTCATCGTCGGGGAGCCCGATTCTGTCCCACGGCACGATTTTCCGCCGCATCCTGGGGCTGGCGAGGAACTGCCACGTGGCGACTATCAGCAGCCCACCCGGCCTCAACAGTCCGGCGAAGTCCAGGAACAGCCGGCTGCGTAGCTCGAAAGACGGTATATGGTGCAATAGCGAGATGGAAAACACCACATCGTACTCTCGGTGTGGCAACGCGTTTGTCCAGTTTGGCCCGGAGATATCGGCCTGCACGAACTCAGCGGATACGTCCTTCAGGGCGGACGCCATATCGCGTGCATGCGCCAGAAGCTCCTCGCTGGAATCGACCCCGACATATTTCGCCCGTATGCCTTTTGCGTCGAGCCACAGGGCCAGACGCCCGTTCCCGCATCCGACGTCCAGGAGTCTGCAAAAATCCGGAATGTAGGGTAGAATACGTCCGAGACCGGGCTGGCCGGGGGTTCGCGTTTCGGAGAACTGGCCGGCGAAATCAAGGTAGAATTTTCGATTGAGTCGTAGCAGGCGGGATGCGGTTTCGGTTTTCATTTGCAACCACGAATTGCACGAATTGTGCAACCACGGATTACACGAATTACACGAATTGTGCAACCACGAATTGCACGGATTGCACGAATTGTGCAACCACGGATTGCACGAATCACACGAATTGTGCAACCACGAATTGCACGGATTGCACGAATTGTGCAACCACGAATTACACGAATTCACGAATTACACGAATTCACGAATTACACGAATTATAGCCTGGGGGTTCTGGGGAGGCAAATGGGCGCTGTGAAGGCGAGGAGGTATGCGAAGATCACCGATGAGGAAGCGCTGGAGTACCTTCCTCTTTTGCAACGCGTCAGGGATGCGTCGGAGGTAACGCCTGTTTTGCTGGATCGCCTGTTTGGTGCCTGGGCGCAGGAAGGCCACCCACGTCCTGGCAAGAGCGTGCTGATCCAGGCATACAGGGCTTTGGTGCGGATGGGGCGGTTGCCGGAAGAACGGGAGATGATGCGCCGTCTTCAGCTGAAGCCCGTCCGGACTATCTCCGGCGTGGCCCCTGTGACGGTGCTCACCAAACCATATCCATGCCCAGGGCAGTGTATTTTCTGCCCGGACGACGTCCGCATGCCCAAGAGCTACCTGCCGGATGAGCCTGGGGCGATGCGCGCCGCCATGAATCAGTTCGATCCGTATCTCCAGACTGCCAACAGGATCAAAGCATTCGAGACTATAGGCCACAGTGCCGCCAAGGTAGAACTGCTCATCCTGGGAGGAACCTGGTCTGTGTATCCAAAGAAATACCAGGAATGGTTCGTGAAGCGTTGTCTGGATGCCATGAACGGCGTGGACGCCCGCGGGCTGGAAGAGGCTCAGCGTCTGAACGAGGGATCGGATCACCGGAATGTTGGGATGGTTGTGGAGACCCGCCCGGATTGGATCACGCCGAAAGAGGTAGAACGTCTCCGGTGGCTTGGGGTGACCAAAGTGCAGCTTGGTGCCCAGAGCTTGAATGACGAAATACTCCAATTGAACAAGCGTGGGCACGATGTGGAAGCCACCAGGCGTGCTGTGCGCCTGCTTCGGCTTGGCGGATTTAAGATTGTTCTCCATTGGATGCCTAACCTGTACGGCGCTACGCCCCAGTCCGACCTGGAGGATTTCAAGCGCCTGTGGGATGACCCTGCCCTCAGGCCGGACGAACTGAAAATCTATCCGACTGCCCTTCTGGCTGGCACGGAGCTGTACGAGTTGTGGAAACAGGGGCTCTATCACCCTTACGAGGATGATGTGCTGGTGGACCTGATGATCCGGCTCAAGCTTCTTATTCCAAGGTACTGCAGGCTGAACCGCCTGATGCGTGATATTCCTTCTACAGATATCGCCGCTGGGTACAAACACACTAACCTGCGTCAGATAGTCCAAAGGGAGATGAAGAAGCGGGGACTGAGGTGCCAGTGTATCCGCTGCCGCGAGGTGCGCGGCCAGTCTGTAGAGCCTGACTCTCTGCGGCTGGAGGTGATTCCATACGAAACAGATGTCACGAGGGAATATTTCCTGAGCTACGTTACTCCGGACGACCATCTGGCGGGATTCCTCCGTCTCTCCATGCCCAATGACCCTGATGCCTCTCCTGTGGACGAACTCCACGGTAGCGCAGTCATTCGAGAGGTCCATGTTTATGGCCCTGCTCTGCGCATAGGGAGCGATAGTCGCGGCGAGGCTCAGCATATTGGCATCGGCACCAGGTTGATCGCTGTGGCGAAGGGGATTGCACGGCGAAACGGCTACCGAAGGCTGTCGGTCATTTCCGCCATTGGTACCAGGGAGTACTACCGGGGACGCGGATTCAGGTTGGAAAGGCTGTACATGCACGCGGACATGTGATGTCAAAGATTGACCAGGAGAATTGAGGAGTTGTGCCAGCAGGAGTATAATCTGAAGGCTACGCGTTCATGCGGGATTATAGAAATCAACAAGGTGAGAACAATGGCAATGGCAAAGCATAATGGCGGTGGGGAGCCGGAGGACGATATCCTCTCTCTTCTGGAAAAAGGGCGTGGGAAGGAACAGGAAGGGAACAATACCGAGGCTAGATCTCTTTACCAGCAGGCATACGACTTGGCTGAGGAAGTCGGCGATGGCAGGATGGCTGCTGCTGCTATGGGTCAGCTGAGCCTCCTGACCGAAGCCGAGGGAAAAACTGGCGAGGCGGTCGCTTTGAACGAGCAGGCTGCAAATCTCTTTCTGGCTGCTGGAGATGCCCCAGGCCTTCTTATGACCAAACGTGCCCAGGGTTTGATGCTTTTGAGGAGTGAGGGCATTGAGGCTGCTATTTCACCTCTGGCATTTGCTCTTTCCCTGAGCCTTCAGATGGAACCCCGGTACGTGGTGGAGACATTGCGGGAGATCGTTGGGGTTTCCCGCTATCTGGAGGATGAGGGCCGCCTGGAGGATCTTCTGGTCCTGGGGGCGGGGATGAACGAGGCAATCAGAAAGGTGGAGACGGAGGTCAGGCCTTTTGCAGAGGATAAAGACATGGTGTGGTTCGGCGAGCTTGCCAGGACACTGAGCGGAATGTTCAGCACTATTGGCTTCCTGGCAGCTGTGGTGGAAGGCCATGAGGAACCGATCGATCCGCCGACTGCGTTTCGTTTGGCGCGGGAGGCAGTGCATCAGGCGTGGCTTGCTGATGCGTGGACACGGCTTTCCTGGACGACAGTGAAGTGGTCCGAGGAAGTGCTGGACAAAATGGTGGATGCTTTGGGCATTCGAGAGGAGTGGGATCAGGCAAGGATGAGTAATTTCTCACTGGATATACACGATCATCACGACGAATGAGCGATAAGGGGGTGTGAGCCGTGGGTACCATGGCAAAGGCAGCTTTGTGGAGCAAGCATAGACGCCGGATAGTATCTTTTGGGCGCCTATATCCCAGAATCATGATGATCGTCGTCGCTATGATCGTTGGAATACTGGGTGGAAGTGGTGCAATACTGTTCCACAAATTGGTGGGGCTTTTCCAGTACCTACTGATAAGAACGGCTCACGGATTTCCTGTATTTTTACAGCCGTGGTGGTTCGTGCTGGCACCTGCTGTTGGTGGCCTCATAGTCGGGCTCATCGTGAAGTTCGCAATGGGTGGAGATAAGGGCTCTGGCGTGGCTGGGGTCATGGAGGCTGTCGGCCTTGGCGGTGGGAATGTCAGGGTGACACGTTCCCTCACGAGGGTACTTGCGGCGTCTGTAACCCTGGGGAGCGGCGGTTCTGCGGGGCCCGAGGATCCAAGCGTGCAGGCAGGCGTGGCTGCTGGAGTAGGGATAGGGAAATTGTTCCGCCTGTCCGGCAAGAGGACGGTCACGCTCATAGCATGCGGCGCAGCAGCAGGAATAACCTCGGCGTTCAATGCTCCAATAGCAGGCGCTTTCTTTGCTCTGGAGATCATCTTGGGCGAGTTCACCACTGCGTCGTTTGGCATGGTAGTGATATCTTCTGTTACGTCGGCGGTACTGACCCAGGCAATAGTCGGAAGCCACCCAACTTTCCAGGTATCCCCATATTCCTTCAAGAGCTATTGGGAGTTCTTGTTTTACCTTGGCCTTGGTCTGGCAGCCGCCATTGTGTCCATCCTTTATATCAAGACCCTGACTTTGTCAGAGGAATACCTGGAGAAGTGGAGCTTTCCTCTGTGGTTGAAACCCGCGATCGGCGGGCTTGCCGTTGGACTTATAGGTTTCAAGCTCCCTCAGATCTACAGCGTGGGTTATGGGACGGTCGAGGACATCCTCTTGTGGAAGCACAGATGGCCCATCATGTTGTTGCTTGCAATAGTTGTCTTCAAAATGCTCGCCACGGGGATCACATTGGGGTCCGGAGGCGTAGGTGGCGTCTTCGCCCCATCGCTTTTTCTGGGTGCGGTGCTTGGAGGGGCCTATGGGGAAGCGCTGAGGCTTGTTTTCCCGACACTGGTAGCCCCACCTCCAGCGTATGCAATGGTGGGGATGGCTGCGGTTCTGGCCGGGTCTGTGCATTCTCCAATCACTGCGACTCTTCTGCTTTTCGAGATGACCAGAGATTATCGCATAATCCTCCCCTTGATGTTCGCAACGGTGATCAGCTTGGCAATCTCGGAAGCGGTCTCGCCGCACTCTATTTACACTCTGGAACTGAGAAAACGAGGCGTTTGGCTTGGCCGCAGAGATAAGGTCGACGTGATGCAAGGAGTTACTGTGGAAGAGATTATGTCTCCGGCGAAAGATGTGGTCCCTCCAGATATGCCTGCCACGGAACTGGAGTACTATTTGAACCGCACCAAACACCATGGGGTTCCTGTGGTCGATGGGGGCGGGCGCTTGAAGGGGATCGTCACGCTGACCGATATGATGAAAGCAGTGAGGCGCCAGGGGTCGCTGGAACGGCTACGTGTGATAGATATTGCTACGAAGAATCCCATAGTGGTCTATCCAGACGATCCGGCATGGAAAGCGCTGAAATTGATGGGCGTCCATGATATAGGTCGTGTCCCAGTGGTTGACAAAGGGGATCCTTGCAGGCTTCTGGGTGTGGTGCGGCGTCAGGATATCGTTAAGGCTTACAGGAAGGCGATACAGAAAGAGCAGGAAAACGAGGAGCAGATGGAAGTGCTCCAGGTAGCGCATCTGTCTCGCATGGTGCCGCTGCGCCTGGAAGTAGGCGAGAAATCGCCTGTCAGCGGAAAGCAAGTGAAGGATTTGCACTTGCCGGAGGGTTGTTTGTTGACCGCGTTGATCAGGGGTAATGAGCGCATGTTGATCCACGGAGACGTCACCTTGCGTCCGGGAGATACAATCATTGCCCTGAGCACCCCTGACTGTATAGACTACCTCAATGGACTGTTCGAGGAAGAAGAAGTGATGGAGGAAACCAGGATTAGCGGCCCGTTTGAGTAGAGGGAAGGCACGACGGAATGTATTGCCTCAATGTCCTAGGATTTCTACGCTTACCGAGCGTGGGTGATACAGCAAGCGGGATTCGCCGAATTTTTTAAGCAGCTCTTTCGCCTCCTCTCTGAGTTGCAATAGCCTGGACGCTCTTGCAGCCCATGTGCCATTTACCTGGTTTATCACGAGCTTGCTGTCACCATATGCTTCCAGTGTCCAGGCTGTGGGGTCTTCGCCCCTTTCCTTCAGAATTGCCAATGCGCTTCTCAAGGCCTCTATCAAAGTGTTGTACTCGGCCTCGTTGTTCGTCATGGGTGATGGGAAATCCACCCGCTTCAGCACGGTGGGGATGCCGGTGCCGGTTATCTGGAAGCTTCCGTAGGCAGGGCCTGGATTCCCCTTGCTGCCACCGTCGAAAACTATCTTCAGACTGTGTTTTTCGGCCTCTTCGGATGTTACCAGGTTATGTAGCCATCGGAGCAGGCTCTTCCTTTCCTCTGGAGACAGCCCCTGTATCGACGTTTTCAGCTCGTTCATTGGCTCTTGCTCTTTCTCTCTCTTTGCGTTCCTGGAGTTTCTTGTCATATAGCCACATCAGGTTGGCCTCGTGCAGACTTTGTGCTAGGCCTCCCAGCGTGATGTTGGGTATTCCGCATGCTTCTATCCCAATCTGGCGCAGTGCACTGCGGGGGCGATTTCTGGCTACCGTCTGCTCCGCCAGGCGCTCGATGGTCCTCAAGTATGTGATGCTGAGCGCAATTTTATCTGGTATCTCGCCTTTGAGCAGCACGGGGCCGTGGCCCTGGACCAACGCATCTAGCTGGAGTGTGCGGATTTTCTGAAGTGAGTGGATCAACTGCCTCGGATCCCCGTTTACGATGTAAGGCACGCTCATCATGACGTCGCCGGCGAAAAGCACTTTCCTTTCCACCACATAAACCCCGAGGCCATCGGCGCTATTTCCGGGATAGTGGGTTAAGATGAAAGTTTTCTCGCCAAGGCGTATCGTCAATTCGTTCTCTACCAGAAGACCCGGCAGGCGTATTTTCACCTCGGCCAGTTCTGGAGTGTGCATCTTGGCTTCTTCCAGGGCTGGTTTTCCCCACCGTTCCAGCAAGTGGCGTGTCCTTCTCTGTGCAACGATCTCCGCTTCTGGGAAAAGGTAGTTTCCGTAGACGTGGTCCGCATGGAAATGGGTGTTGATCACATACCTGATGCTGTTGGGTCTGCTGATGCGGCGTGCAAAATCCCGTAATTGCCTGGATTCCTGCGGGAATGGAAGTGTGTCCACGACTATGCTTCCTTCTTCGGTCAGCACAAGCCCAGCGGTTACCTGGGCGTACAATTCGCTGGTAAATACGTAAATATCCTCGGATACTCTTTCTCTAAGCATGATCGCTCCTGGAAAAGTAACGCAGGGTGATCTTTCCCTGTGGTGTGCTTTCAGCTCTTTCCAAGATAGCACAAAGACACCCTCGTGTCAAGGGGTTTTTTGCCTGTTTTCTGCGTTTTTCTACAATTTTTGGACTTTTGACAATCGGGCGGCCCTGCCAGGCTGAGTTTTTCGCCTCGAAGGCAGAAAAGAAGGGGTGGTACATCTTGTGGTTGGGCTTGGCCCAACCACAAGATGTAGCCATTCTTCCCAGTCGTGTGCCAGGCGTGAAGCCTCGGAAAGCTCCGTTTCCGCTTTGTCAAAAGTCCAAATACAATTTGTGCGGGGCCTTCGAGACAGATCGGAGGCCCGGGTCGCCTCTGGAGCTTTTTCGACGTGCCTGAAGCACGGCGCGCCCCATCGCCCTGGGGTTGGTGGATGCTGAAGATGTCTCAGGATTTGCTTCGAAATCCCTTTATGCAGGAATCGCCAGAACCGTTATCGCTCTACATCAACCCCGACGGCAAGTAGTGGATCGCTTCAGAAGCGTCGAGAATGTGCCTGAAGCGATTTCGTGCTTTCGATTTGCTTTGAAATCCCTTTATGCAGGGAAAACGAAGCAATTCCTGGGGGCCCTATGGGCCCCCAGGAATCCCCAGAACCGTTATCGTTCTACATCAACCCCAACGGCAAGTAGCGGATCGCTTCAGAAGCGTCGAGAATGCGCCTGAAGCGATTTGGTGCTTTCGATTTGCATCGAAATCCCTTTATGCAGAAAAAACCTTGGCGTTGTGGTGGGTGTTGTGTTAAAATGTATCCGCGTTGGGCGCATTGCCGCCCTGTGTGCATGTGTATGGGGTGGCTCTGCGCTGACTACTTTGAGGGCTTCCGATGTTAGCCGAGGTCAAATGATACCTGAGCTTACAGAGATTGAGGCGAGGATGCTTGCCGGGGAGATGGGTGCTGGCGTCCAGAGGGCGATGGAGATCGTATTCACCCTGGGGCGGATATATGGAGCGCCTGACCTGGTTCCTGTGACCCACGTGCAGATCTCCGGTGTGAGTTACAAGAACCTGGGGGACGCCGGAGTCGAGTTCCTCGAGCGGTGGGCGGACGAGGGTGCACGGGTTCGTGTCCCGACCATGCTGAATCCAATGGGAATGGAAGAGTCTTCCTGGCGGGATATGGGTATTCCGGAAGAATTTGCGTTGCCGCAGATGGCAGTCGTGGATGCGTTCGTGCGCATGGGGGTGCAGCCCACGCTGAGTTGCACCCCATATTTTTTGCCCCGTGGCATGCCGAAGCGCGGCGACCACCTGGCCTGGGCCGAGTCGTCGGCGGTGGTTTTTGCGAACTCTATCCTGGGAGCGTACACCAATCGGGAAGGGGGGCCTGGAGCACTGGCTGCTGCCATCGTGGGCCGAACCTCCCGTTACGGGCTCCATCTGGACGAGAACAGGGTCGCCACGCATGTCATACGGGTCAGGGCGCGCCTGAAGAGCATAGCCGACTACGGGGCGCTGGGTTACCTGGTGGGCAAAGCAGTGCGAGACGGCGTGCCCTATTTCGAAGACCTGGCGGAGCAGCTCCCGCTGCTGTCCGGTGACATCTCCGGGGGAGGTGATGCAGTAGACAGGCTGAAGACTATGGGCGCAGCTATGGCCGCCAGCGGCTCTATCGCCCTTTACCATGTCGCCGGGGTGACGCCGGAGGCGGTGGAGCGAGGGGGCGATCTGCTGCGGGACGATCTGCCAGTAGTGGAGATAGCCACTTTGGATAGAGCTTACGCTTTTCTCGACCGTGACTCGGATGTGCGGGAGATAGATCTGGTGAGCATCGGCTGTCCCCATGCCAGCCTCGGGGAAATACACCTGATCGCCGACTACCTGCGGGGAAAGAGCGTCCACACCAGGCTCTGGATTACCACTTCCCGGTGGGTGAAGCGCCTGGCGGAGGAGGCTGGACTGGGGGAGGTCATACGTGAGGCCGGGGGCAAGATTGTCGCGGATACATGCACTGTGGTCGCGCCCATCGAGACCATCGGCGTGCACACCATGGCGACCAACGCGGCGAAAGCTGCCTGGTATGCGCCAGCCCATTCCGGCGTGAAAGTGCGCTACGGTTCCCTGGAACAGTGCCTGGAAGCAGCGGTCACAGGGTTGTGGCCGGATGGATGAAGTGTTGCAGATTGGGAGGGAGAGTCATGTATGACAAGGAAAAGGTGGAGAAGATCAAGAAGCACAAGGAGCAGTGGGAGGATACCACCCTCGAGAAATCCATGTCTCGGTTCCCGGAACGCCAGGAGGAGTTCGTGACGACCTCCAGCGCCCCCATCGACCGGCTCTACACGCCGGAGGACGTGGCGGATATGGACTACGAGCGCGACCTTGGATTCCCCGGTGAGTACCCTTACACCCGTGGGGTTCATGCTACCATGTATCGGGGCAGGCTCTGGACTATGCGGATGTTTGCCGGTTTCGGCACTGCCGAGGAGACGAATGCACGGTTCAAGTACCTCCTCTCTCAGGGCGAGACAGGGCTTTCCATCGCTTTCGACATGCCGACCCTCTACGGCCTGGACACCGACGACCCGCGAGCGGAGGGGGAGTTTGGCAAATGCGGCGTGGCTGTCTCTTCCCTGAAGGACATGGAGGTGTTGATGGATGGGATCCCGATGGACAAGGTCAGCACATCCATGACCATCAACAGCCCCGCTGCGGTCATCTGGGCGTTCTACATTGCCGCGGCGGAGAACAAAGGGGTACACCGTAGCAAGCTAGCGGGCACCATCCAGAACGACATCCTGAAGGAGTACATTGCTCAGAAGGAGTTTCTCTTCCCGCCGGAGCCCTCCATGCGTCTGGTGACGGACACTATCGAGTTCGGCAGCAGTGAGATGCCACTCTGGAACACGATAAGCATCTCCGGATATCACATCCGGGAGGCGGGGGCAACGGCGGTCCAGGAGCTTGCTTTCACCCTGGCTGACGGTTTCGCCTACGTGGAACACGCACTGGCCCGCGGTCTGGATGTCGACTCTTTCGCCCCGCGTCTTTCTTTCTTCTTCAACTCCCACAATGATTTCTTCGAGGAGATCGCCAAGTTCAGGGCTGCGCGTCGCATTTGGGCGAAAGCGATGCGGTACAAATACGGTGCAAAGAATCCTCGCTCCTGGCTGCTCCGGTTCCACACTCAGACTGCGGGGTGCTCCCTGACAGCGCAGCAGCCGGAGAACAACATCATTCGAACCACGATCCAGGCGCTGGCGGCAGTCCTGGGTGGGACTCAAAGCCTGCATACCAACTCCATGGACGAAGCACTGGCGCTCCCGAGCGAGAAAGCCGTTACCGTTGCCCTCCGGACGCAGCAGATTATCGCTTACGAGAGCGGTGTGGCGAACACGGTTGACCCGCTGGCGGGTTCGTTCTTCGTCGAATCTCTGACCAACCGGATGGAGGAAGAAGCCAATGCATATTTCGACAAGATCGAAGCAATTGGTGGGGTTGTTGCCGGGATAGAGAATGGGTTTTTCCAGCGGGAACTTGCCGAGTCGGCATTTCGGTATCAGCAGGAGATCGACGAAAAGCGGCGGACGATCGTCGGCGTCAATGAATTTGTGGACAAATCGCCTGTCGAGATTCCGCTGCTGGAGATGGATCCGAAAGGGTACGAGCGTCAGGTCGCCCGGCTGGAGCAGGTGCGGAAAGAGCGGAATAACGAGGAGGTCGGCAAGGCCTTGCTGGCGCTGGAGAAAGCCACCCGTGAGAATGAGAACGTCATGCCGTACCTGATCGACGCTGCCCATGCCTATGCCACTCTGGGGGAGATAATGGATGTGTTCAGGGATGTGTTTGGTGAGTACCAGGAACCTGTTTTCTTCTGATGGTGGCAGTGTTTGTTTCGTGTAGTTATAGAACCATACCGAATTACACCGCACGACACCACACCAACAGAACCACACCAACCGAGGAGGACAAAATGCCGCATGAACGCAAAAAGATACGGGTGCTGATAGCAAAACCTGGGCTTGACGGGCATGATAGAGGTGCAAAAGTCATCGCCAGAGCCCTCAGAGATGCCGGCATGGAGGTGATCTACACAGGCATACGCCAGACTCCGGAGGCTATAGCGGAGGCGGCGTTGCAGGAGGATGTGGACGTAGTAGGGCTATCGGTGCTCTCTGGCGCCCACATGGTCCTGGCCCCAAAGGTTGTCGAGCTCCTCAAGAAGGAGGGGATGGACAATGTGCTTTTGCTGATCGGTGGCATTATCCCGGATGATGATGTGGACAAGCTAAAAGCTCTGGGGTTCAAGGGCGTTTTCGGCCCAGGCACACTGACCCACGATATCGTATCGTTCATCCACAAGCAACTTGGCCTGGAAGATAGCGGGGTGGGGCAGGAAGAGTGACGATGGGACTCGTGGAAGATGTGCTTTCGGGAAGTCGACGAGCGCTGGCCCGCGCCATCTCCATTGTAGAGGACGACGGGGACGAAGCCCACGAGATGCTGGCCCGCCTCTACCCGCATACGGGCAAAGGGTACGTGATCGGCGTAACAGGGGCACCGGGGACGGGGAAGTCCACTTTGGTGAACACCATGGCAAAAGCGTACCGGAAGCGGGACGAGCGCGTTGGGATCATTGCGGTGGATCCGACCAGCCCTTTCTCCGGTGGGGCGCTCCTGGGCGACCGGGTGCGGATGAAGGATCTGGCCGGTGATCAGGGCATTTTCATCCGGAGCATGGCGACACGTGGCAGCCTGGGCGGTCTGGCGCGCGCTACGTCCGACGTGATCCTTGTCATGGATGCAGCGGGGTGCGACCGCATAATCGTGGAGACTGTGGGTGTAGGGCAGGCGGAGGTGGATATCGCCAGCGAAGCCCACACGACTATCGTGGTCGAAAGCCCAGGGATGGGAGATGAGATACAGGCGATCAAGGCAGGTGTCCTGGAGATAGCCGATATCCTCGTAGTCAACAAGGCGGATAGGGAAGGTGCCGATCACACCGTCATGGCCCTCAGGATGATGCTTGGCCTGGGTACCGGGGTGACGGTGCATCACGGTAAGGTCATGAGGGTCAGGGCGGCAGGAAATCGGCGGGATGGATGGGTGCCCCCGATAGTCAAGACGATAGCGATCAGGGGAGAGGGAACGGGCGAGCTTCTGGAGAAAATAGATGCTCATGCAGCGTACTTGCGGGAGAGTGGGTATATGCGTGAGCGAGAGCATGCCAGAGCCAGATCGGACCTGGAAAAGGCACTAAGGGCATTGTTGCTGTCCAGAGTCCTTTCGAGAGTGCCGGATGACGAGCTCGAAGCGGCAGTGGACGAGATAGCGAACCGTAAGAAAGACCCATATACTGCATCGCTCGACCTGTTGAGCAGACATGTGAGTGCGTGCGCGTAAGGCGCGAATGCTCAGCGATACGGTCGTCGTTGGAATCCACCATCGAAAATCGGGGATGGTTCAAATACACGGTACATTCAGTTGACATTCTGAAAGTGTGATTCGATTCTGAGCCATCCCGAAAGCCGGACGTTACCCCAGGATATCCAGAAGATGCGGGCAGAGTATGATGTTACTGATTTGTCCGAGTTGAGGCGAGATATGGCGAAAAACAAACTGGAAAAAGGCGGGATCAGGTCTCTTTTCTGCCGGCAAGCGGGCGTACCCATTCCCACGGTATATCAGGTGGACAAGCGCCTTCGTGTAACTAGCGCGTTTCACGGAGACAAAGTGCTTGCTATTGATAATATGCCGTCGTCTGTGTTGGAGTGGTTTCCTTCTTTCAGGCGGGATGAGGTGGAAAAGGCTCTAACGGATGTCCTCAATGGCAAGAGAAAGAAATACAGGCTATATCTGCCCTGCCCTTCTTACACCGAAAGCCGATGGGTAAGCCTGGAGTGTGTTAGGCGGGAGGAAAATGGTCTGTGGCTTATCACTTTTGATGCCACTCAGCAGAAAATGGAGATTGTCCATCTCCAGACGACTGCTGCTCAGTATACTGCTCTGGTGAATTACGCTCCTTTTGCCATTTATATTACCCTCCCCGACGCGTCGCTAACCCCGCTGTTCGTCAGCCCGCGCATCAATGATTTGATCGGATATAAGCCAGAAGAAGTGTACAACGCTCCGGACTTGCTGGTGCAGGCAATCCACCCGGACGATTGGCCCAGGGTCTCTCAGGAGATCAGGAATGCCCGTACGAAAGGCACAAGCTATGTCCTGGAGTACAGGCTCCTGGACCGCTGGGGCAATGAGCGATATGTGTTGGATCAAGGCGTGCCAGTGAAGGATAGCTTGGGGCAGGTGATGGCTATAGAAGGGATACTGCTGGACACCACGGAGCGAATGAGCCTCAAAGAGACCCTTAAAGAGATGGAGATCAAGCATCGAGCTGTGATCGAGCAAGCAGGCGATGCCATTTTGATACTGTCGCCTTCCGGAGGGATACTCGAGGCAAACCCCCGGGCGGTGGAAACGTTTGGTCTATCCCGTGAAGACGGCGGCGTCTCTCAAATGCCACCGATGTTGATAGTCACATGGAACAACATCCTCCGTTCCCTTCTTAAGGAGAGGGAAGTAACTCCAACCGTAGTGAGCCTCCCGCGCTCCGATGGGAGTCTGGTGACCGTCGAGGTGAATGTCAGGAGGATTGAACTGGGGAGGGAATCAGCCATTCTGGTAATAGCAAGGGATGTTGGGGAGCGCCTGAAGAAAGAAGCCGAGATGCGGGAGCACACTCGACTTCTCTCTTTGGTGAAGGAAGCGATAATACGCCTGGACAATGACGGCAAGGTGTTGTATTGGAATAAAGGGGCTGAAAAGCTTTATGCGATTGATGAACAGGCCGCTTTGGGGAGGCCATTCCTGGAGATCGTGCCTTCTTCCAGCGCGGATGACGGGCGGCCGCTTACATGGAAGCGGATGTGGCCATCGGTTTCCAGAGGAGGGCAGCTGCAGGTCGTCCAAATTGTGGATGGGAATCGGCGCTACGTTACTCTCTCGGTGGCCCCTGTTCTTGCCGGAGATGGGGCGTCCTTCGGTGGGGCTGTCGTCATAGCTTGGGATGTTACCCGTGAGGTGATGCAGAAAGCACGCCTCCGAAGCATGGAGCAGGTGGTTCAGAACATGGAAGGTTATGCCTTCACTCTGGGCGCAGATGGGGTGATCTTTTTCGCTAACCAGGCCGCGGCGCATGCATGGAGAGCAGCCTCGCCGGAGGATTTGGTGGGAAGACATGTATCCACTTTGTTCGAAGGGATGCTCTTTCCTTTCAAATCGGCGGAATCCCTTGCGATTACCGTGCAGAGAGGGCATTGGAGTTCTGAGGTCGTGGCGAGGACGTTGGATGGCAGTACGTTTCCAGTCCGACTGGATCTTGCCGTTGTACATGGCGGTGAATCCTCTCCCGTTGGCCTGGCCGCGGTGGCTTACGACATATCTGATGCCACGCAGGTGGTGAATGCCCTGAAAAGCGAGAACAGGCTCCTTCAAGTGCTGCATGACCTTGCGCTTCGCTTGATTGCCGCGGAATCGACCTCCGAGGCGGGAAAGCTTGTCCTGGACGAGCTCGCACTCTGGTACGACATGGATGCAGGCGTGATGCTCTGGAATGAGACCGAGGGTTGGCAACCTGTCTATGTGTGGGGCGACAAAGGGAAAGCGAAAGACCTGGAGAGCATGACACTGCGCTTGTCCGAACGATATCTGGAACGCCCCGGTGTGCTTACATCGGACGCTGTGGGCGACTCGCTGGGCGCAGAATTTCCTGCTGGGCACGTGATGCTGTTGCCTGTAAGGCTTCCCCACGATGGGCCTCTGGAAGGCATACTTGCCCTTGGAGGAGAACGCCGGGGGGGCAGGCCGCCAGCGGAGGAATTTCTCGTGGCCGTGGCTCGCCTCCTCTCTGCCAGCTTGGGCAGTTTGAAAGAAAGGGAGGCGGTCAAAAAGGGCGTTTCTCCGGAGCATGCGGTTCTCCCTTCCCCTCTGGAGACCCGCTACAAAGCCGTGGTAGAGAACGCTCCTGTTGGGATTATGCTCTTCGATCAGAGTGGCCGGATTATAGATCACAATAGAATGGCGTGCTCCCTCCTGGGATGCCAGGGTGGATCCTTGAAAGGGGAGTATTTCCATGAAATGGCGGGTATCTCTGGGGAAGAACAGGATTTGAGAGGGTTGTGGCAGACGAAATCCGTGTCCAACGTGGAGGTGCGGACGGCTGCTGGAGAGGAGGATCGACTGCTTGCAGGAACCTTTGCTCCGATTGTAGATTATTCGGGTAAAATAGTGGGATATCAATGGGCTTTCCGCGACGTGACACAGGAACGCATGCTCGAGCGCCAGGTGAACGAGGTGCGTATGCGTCTGGAGGCGGAACGGGAGAAGCTCAACCAGGCAATAGCCAAGATAGCAGAGGGGATTTTGATCCTTGACGAGAAAGGGAACGTCGTGCTTCTCAACCCATCTTTGGAGGCTTTAAGCGGTACATCTGCCTCAGATGTCATCGGAAAACACGTGGTGGAATTGGCGGGTCGCTCTCTAATATGGAAAGCAGCAGTTGAGATGTGGCTTCAGGGTAGGGAAGTCTTGGAGAAGCATGTAACCGTGCCTGGTTCAGTGCTTCCGGAGGAAACTCAGACATACCAGATCAGGGCCACTAAGATCTACAACCCCAATGGGGAGTTGGAAGGGGCCGTCATTTCGTTCCGCGATATTAGCCGCCTGACGCAGATTGAGAGGCTGAAAGCTCAGTTTGTGTCCAGCATATCCCACGAATTGCGTACCCCACTCCACGCTATCCGTCTGTTTCTGTACAACCTGGTGCAGAACTACGATACTTTGCCGGATGCGAAAAAGAAGCAGTTCATCAGGATTGTTTCCGAACAGGTAAATACCCTCCATTATCTAATTGAGCAATTGCTGATTCTGTCCAGGTTGGACGCCGGCAGGCTGAAACCATATCGGATCAAGTCCGATTTGCGTGATGTGACATCCAGGGTAATGTCTGAGATGGCTCAATTGGCGAGGGAAAAGAACATTCATCTTGTGATCCAGTTGCCCCGTTCGCGTCCTGTATTTGCCGTCATAGACGAACAGCAAGTTTCTCAGGTTCTCCGGAACCTGGCGGATAACGCAATCAAGTATACGCCTTCCGGCGGAAGAGTTACGGTGAGGGTGAAGAGGAGTGCAAAAGGACATGCTGTGGTGGAGGTGTCCGATACGGGTCCTGGAATACCTCATCAGGACATGGAGCGTCTGTTCGAGCGATTTTACAGGGGCGAGGCGGACAACGGAAGCGTGCCCGGCACAGGACTCGGCCTCGCCATTGCCAAGGAGTTGGTGCTGCTAAACAGAGGGGACATCCAGGTCGAGAGTGAAGTGGGAAAGGGGAGCACTTTTATCGTCACATTCCCCGCGTCAGACCAAGATGAGGGGAGAGGTGAGCTTTAACTGTGCAGCTGTGACGGGCGCTAACGGCTTCATAGGGAGCTATCTGGTTCGCCTGCTCCTGGGAAGAAATGTCCCGGTGCATGCCCTGGTGCGTCCAGGGGGGAACAAGCGCCTGCTGGACGGGCTGGACGTGGGTGTAACTTTTGCAGACCTGCTCGACATGGGTGCGCTCATGGAAGGCATACGCGGTTGCGACGTGGTGTTTCATTTGGCTGCTCTTTACGCCGTGGGCCCGGAAGCCGCCAGCCGCATGTACGCCGTGAATGTCCGTGGGACGGAGAATGTTCTCCGCGTCGCTCGCGAGGCTGGCGTGGGGAGAATCGTTCATGTCAGCACCGTGGGCACCATCGGGCGTCCCGCCGATGGGTCTCCTCCGACTGAAGATACACCATTCAACATGTGGGATTCTGCCAGCGACTACGTGAAATCCAAGTACCAGGGAGAGGTGAAAGCTCTGGAAGCGGCGAAGTCGGGCATGTCGGTGGTCGTGGTTCATCCGTGTGCCCCCGTTGGAGCAGGTGACTACAAGCCTACCGCCACAGGGCGCAGACTTTTGCTCTACCTCCGCGGTGAACCTGTCCCTTATCCGCCAGGCGGGATTAATTTCGTGGCGGTGGAGGACGTGGCTGCCGGGATGTGGCTGGCAGCGGTCAGGGGCCGCGTTGGGGAGCGGTACATCCTGGGGAATCGGGAGGGGAATCTGGACAGGTGGGCTTTCTACGCCCTGATGCGCAAGGTGTCCGGCCTGCCGTACCCGGAGAGACGGGGCCTGCGGGCCAGGGTCAGGATGTTGTTCCGTGGGAAGGAGACCCCCTCCGGCCACGCTCCGGTCGCTCTCACCGCAGACCCGTCCAGGGCGGTCGAGGAACTGGGAATGCCCCAGACGCCGCTGGAGCAGGCGTTCCGTCGGGCCGTGGAGTGGTACAGAGAAGGGAGAGCGAAGCAAATCCTGGGGGCCCGTAGGGCCCCCAGGAATCCCCAGAACCATTGTTGCTTTTGATCAACCCCAACGGCAGGTAGCGGATCGCTTCAGAAGCGTCGAGGATGCCCCTGAAGCGGTTTTGGGCTTTCGATTTGCTTCGGAAGCCCACAGAAAAGCGGAGGGTGAAGGACTGAGATGAGGACGCCATCCCGACCTGTTCTGAGGTTACTGGGAATCCTGATGCACCGGAGCGGGTGGCCCGTGGTCGGGCCGCTTTTCCTGCGCCTGGCAGACGCACTGACAGGGCCATACAAAGACAAGAAGATCCTGGCCGTGATCTCGGATCAGCCGTACATCTCCCCCAGAGCACAGATCAGTTGTCCCAACTTTCGGGCGGAATCTGGG
Source organism: Anaerolineae bacterium (assembly GCA_015486235.1). Lineage (GTDB taxonomy): Bacteria > Chloroflexota > Anaerolineae > S016-19 > S016-19 > S016-19. The sequence continues at coordinate 734 of WFSD01000425.1, read as the reverse complement.
GCGTTCGTGGACGATTTCGTGACCATCTACTGCCATCCGGACGGCGGAGGGATTGTGCTGAAATCGGGCGCTCACATCTATCGGGGCTCGGTGATCGAGGTGGGCGCCGGAGGGAGCGTCTTCGTCGGGAGGAACACACACATCCAGGGAAGCTGCAACCTGAACGGTTTCGTTTCCGACATACGCATAGGGGACAACGTTCAGATAGCGCCGGGCTGTGCTTTCAGCCCTTACGAGCACGGTATCAAGGATGTGGAAACCCCCATCAGGGATCAGCCGCTAACGAGTTGTGGGCCGATCGTGGTGGAAGACGATGCGTGGCTTGGCATGGGTGTGAAAGTGCTGGATGGGGTCACAATAGGAAAAGGGGCAGTGGTGGGCGCAGGAGCCGTGGTCACGAAGGACGTGCCCCCGTATGCCATCGTCGCCGGCGTTCCGGCGAAAGTGATCCGTTACCGTGGGCAGGCGCCCGATGGGAGTGTGGGATAACATGGCCACTTGCTCAAGGCCAAGACGCAACGAGGCAAAAAGACGCAAAGGCTTCTAAAACTTCCTTGTGTCTGATGTTCCCATTGTGCCCTGATCCCCAGCCCCTGTTTTTTGGCGCCCTGATGCCCTTCCTCCGCCCACGCCGGTGAGGGGAGGGTTGGGGTGGATGAGGGCCGGCGGGGGCGACCTGCTGGCCGTCTTCATTCTCGGCAATACGGTTGTCGTTAGAACTGATCGTATCAGAG
>WFSD01000424.1 GCA_015486235.1 Anaerolineae bacterium | reverse complement strand
GGTCGGGCCGTCCGGCCCGACCTACATTTCCGCGGCAAGTTTGTAGAGCGTGTTAGCCCGCTCCAGCGCGGAGCTCGTATGAGCGTGACAGTCCGCTCTACAGGCCCACATGGCTCTTTCTCCGCTCGGAAAAAGCGAACGCTCATAAGCAGGGGTAGGGCGAGGACAAGCTTCGCCCTGGGGTAGGAAATGGCAAAAGCCGCGCTATCACACCGGTTTTGAGCATCAACAATTCATTCGGTACTGCAAACGCCGGACGCCTGGGCGGGGACAACCCTTTGGGCGGCGACAAGCCCCGCCCCTACTGGGGGACAGATTGTTTCTTTCCGTTTGAGCAGCGCCACGCGCTGTGGAGTTACGTCGAGAGTGTCAGATTGCCAGAGATCTACAGGAGGAAATGGGACTATGCGCATCATCCCGGTATTGGATTTGATGGGAGGGCGAGTCGTCCAGGCTATACAAGGCGAACGGGAACGATACCGCCCCATTCAAAGCTGCCTGGTACCTACCGCAGAGCCGCTTGCTGTAGCCACAGCTCTGCAAAAGGAAACAGAATGCAGTGAATTCTACGTGGCCGACCTGGATGCCATCCGGGGGCAGGGTAGCCAATCGACCATACTCAGACGGCTTTCCGCCGAAACCCAGGGGGAGCTTTGGGTGGATGCTGCCATCGCCGATGTACCCTCGGCGCTGCAGATGCTGGATTTGGGGGTCAGCAAAGTCATTGTAGGTTCGGAGACTCTGCCGAGCACCAAAGCATTGGAGGACATCAGGAGAGCCATCCCTGCCACACGCCTTCTCTTTAGCCTGGATATGGCAAAAGGGCACGTGCTCTCACAGGCTGCGGATCTGTCAGGCCAGTCCCCCCTGGATGCCCTGGGCTGGTTGGTCCAAGAGGGGTGGTCTGAGATCATCCTACTGACCCTGGATCGGGTGGGCACGGGAAATGGACCGGATTTGGCACTCCTGGAGGCCGCCCGCCAGCGCTTCCCGTCCATATCGCTTATCGCGGGGGGTGGTGTTAGAGATTTGGGAGATCTACAGGCCCTTGCCACTCTGGGTATGAGCGGGACGCTGGTGGCCACTGCCCTGCATCGAGGCCGTATCACTGCCCGTCACCTCCGGGCACTCCGTCGGTAAGCGCTCGGGCATCCGCATGATAGGGATGTTTTGGGTAGCGGCGGCTAAGCTGGCTACCCAAAACACCTCAACGAGAAAAAATGGCTCGATGCGTTTCGATTCTCCGCTCCAGCTCCTTGGTGCCGACGAAATACACCTCCAGCGGCAGACCTAGTTTCGACGCTATCTGTCCTGCTTTCCGCCGAAGCATCTCGTCCTCCGTCTGGGCCAGGTACACCACCCGGCGATAGTTTCGGAAATAGATATCGCGCAGATCCGGGCGCTTGTCCAGGCCCATCTGGCGTTCCAGGCGCGGAAACGTCCGCACCATGAAATCCGTCAGAAAGTACGTGCCTGGTTCCTCTTCCATCAGGCGATGGAACAGCTCACCTGCATACATCTCGTAGCAGTGAGCCCCGTTTACCCGCTCCACGCCGTACCGCTCCAGCATCCGATCCAACAGGCCTCCAGTACCGCAATCGCCATAAACCACAAGGATGTGGGCATATTTCCCCCGGATCTCCCGGATTTTTGCCTCCACCTCCTCTACGATTCTCCGCGGGGTCAGATGCAGTTCCGGCGGAAGTGGGTACAGGGCGACATCCCACCCGCGCCGCCGTACGATTTCTTTCACTTCTGGCGCCAGCGCACCACAAACCACAAGAGCTGCGTGCTCATCGGAGGGATTTATCCTTGCTGCGTAGTCCGACTGTTGGCTTATTGCTATCATGTTCCCAAATTCCTTATATGCTGGACTTTTGACAATCGGGTTACCCTGCCGGGCTGAGTTTTTCGCCTTGTAGGCAGAAAAGAAGGGGTGGTACATCTTGTGGTCGGGCGAAGCCCGACCACAAGATGTACCCTTTCTTCCCAGCCACGTGCCAAGCGCGAAGCCCCAGAAAGCTCCGTTTCCGCTTTGTCAAAAGTCCGATTATATGGTACGACGAGGGGCCGGGGCTTATCCACCCGACGTCTTGCCAGGCACCTTTTCATCGTCGATGCTGCACATGATCAGGGCTCTGCTGCCCGTCCGCTCATGTGCCAGCTGCGTGGAGGCGTACCCATATGCGCGTCCTATGCTGAGTCAGATATATTCTGTTACTTGTGATACGCCAAGACATCGTTTCGTGGTTAGCGACTGAAAGCGTCAAGAGATCGTTTCATACCTTAACAAGACAATCGCCAACACATCGTTTCGTGCCGACTGTGGTATCCTTTCGTTGAGAGCACCTCGGTGCATCATGGATGAAGGGATACCTTTCACGAACGGGGGCAAGCCATACGAAGCTTTCTGAACGGAACCTGGAAGGTGCTTGGGCAAAGAGCGAGCGAAGGTCGCTTCCTGCCCTTACCCATCGCCCAGGCCGCCTGCGGCGGCCTGCCCCTCTTCCCTCTCCCATGAAATGGGCGAGGGAGGAGGGGCACCAGGGGCAAGAGTGCGCTGTGGGCAATCGGCAAATCGCGTTGGAGGGCGTTCTTTGAACCGTTCGCGATGCCAGGAGAGGGGATGAGATGCTCGATGGCCCCTCCCTCGCCTGCGAAAGCGGGAGAGGGAGGGGTTTGGGGTGGGTGAGGGCAAGAACGGCGCCATCTCAACATTCGAGAATGTTGCCGATTCGTCCATTGGTCCTTTCCCCGGTTGCGAGGGGATCCTTTCTTTCCCACCGAAGCCGTGAACCACCCCGAACGAGCTTTCCGGTTGGCTGTCTCGAATGACCTGGTCAGTGCGGAACGATGTCTTGGCGGTTATCTCGGATGTTAGGGTGCCCAAAATCGAAACGATGTCTTGACGCACGACAGTTACTTGCTAAACCCAATGCAGCGCTATTTTGCCCTCACCACTCCTCACCGGCCAGCCATACCGTGGCCCAGTGGAGCGCCATGCAGAGCCACAGATTGCTCGATTGGTAAAACAGGGCTGCCGTGGCGAAGAGCAGAGCAATCCTCATCGCCAGCTTTCGAAGGCCAGTGCGGCGCAAGTTCGAGGGATTGAGTGCCCACTCGACCAGTACCGTAGCCACGCCGGACCACACGGCGGCGTACAGCCCCAGGCCGGCAGCACCCCACGCCGCACGGTAAAACGCCCAGTGGCTCTGCCGGTAGATGGCCTCTCTCAGCCCGATGACCCAGGAGCGATGGACAGAAAAGCGTCTTTTCTGACGCCGGCTGATCCAAACGACCGCGAGAAGCGCTAGCAGAAGCAATATGCCCAGGCCCAAACCCTCGAACAGCCTTGGCAGCCAGAGTTCTACCGAAACTCCTAGCAATGCTGGAGACAGCCAGCCCAGTGCCACGAGGGCAAAAGGCGGGACCAGAAAATACACAGCCTGCACCGCCTCTTCCAACACCAACGCCCCTGGCAGTGAGATCATCCTCTTCAACCACGGCAACTTCCCGCGGCGGATCGCCTCGCCAGCCCATGCCACCATGGCCGACGCCGCGACGCTGGCGGCCATCCACAGAATTGGAGACCGGAGCCAAAAATCACGATTCCACAAAAAGAGTCCGTCCACTGCCACCTCACTTTCCGCCGATGGGAAGCAAGCCTTCCTCTCCGCTACATGGAACAGGTTCCGGGAAGACCCCGCGATACAACTGCCTGTAGTACTCCTCCTGGGCTACCACCTGCTTCACATACTCTCTGGTTTCCTCGATCGGCATCGCTTCCGCAAGCAGCACTTCGTCGTCTCCGTAGAGCGAGCGCCACCTGACAACTCTGCCATACCCCGCGTTGTACGCCGCCAGAGCATTGGCCACACCTTTGAAATAATCCAGGTTCATCTTGAGGAAGACCACCCCCAGGTGTATGTTCAGGTTTGGGAGCAACAACTTGTCCGATGGATCCGATCCTCCGCTCTTGGAAGCAACCCACCGGGCCGTGGCAGGCATGAGCTGCATCAACCCTTGTGCGCCTGCGGAAGACCTTGCATAGGCCGAAAAGTAACTTTCCTGACGGATGAGAGCCAACACCAGGAATGGGTCGATCTTTTCTGTGTGCGCTTCCCCGAGGACGATATCTCCGTAGTATGCCGGGTATGCCAGGCGATAGAGAGCGCACGGAGGAGACCCTTTCCAGGTCGCCAGAGCGTGCAGGGCACAGCTCACGGAAATGTTGTACTCGCCCAGGGACGCGAGTCTGGCAGCAGCACCTGCGCACGATTCCGGATCATCCCAATAGGCCGCCCGCGCCTCACGGAATGCCCGGTAAGCGTCCTCGCGCAACCCCACCTCCAGGAGTGCTTTCCCCCTGCGCCACGCTCTGCCCGTGACTGGCATCTTGGGAAGCGGCTCGTCGGAACAACCGGCATCGGGCGGCACAGGCGTTGGAAGCGGAATGCCGAGGGATTTCCCCTGTTTCCGAGCCATCACGGAGTAGTAACTGTGGCCGGCGCTGATGGCCCCCCACTCGCGTCTCGCCAAGTCGATCCTGCCTGATTTCGAAGCGGCCTGCCCCAGCCAGAAATGCACCTGCTCCGGAGAAAACTCCGGGTACCTATCCTGGAGCACCTGCAACGCTGAGGTCGCTGCAGGGAAGAGGCCAAAACGGTATGCCCCCAGCCCAAGCACGAACAATCCCCTAGGTGTGATGGATGAATCAGGGTATTTCTCGACCATCTGTGATATGTCGCTGGATGCGTGGAGAAAATCCCTGTGTTCCAGGGCGATCTTTCCAGCCTGCCACAAAGCTTCGGCGCGTACCTCCGGCGAAACAGCCTCGGATGACAGCTCCAGCAAAACCTTGTGGGCACTCTGCCAGTGGCCTGCCTTGACATAAGCATCTGCCAGCGCCTGCATCCCTTTCTGGAAACGAAGAGAAGAGGGAGGGCTTTCCAGAAGCGGACGCAGCACCTTTTCGGAGCGGTCTGGCCTGCCTTCTGCCCCCTGAGCTTTGGCCAGGTAGATCCGGGCATCGTCGGTGTGTTCCTCTTGGCCAGATGTCAGGTAGTGGGTCAGTGCCTCGATGGCTAGCACGTAAACCCCATGGGCGTAATTTATGATCCCCCGGTGGTAATCGTCCACCGGCGCGCCCATCTCCACCAGTTCGGTCAGAGCAGTGTAGGCATGGGGGCTTTCCTCGTCCCCAGAGACCGCCTGAAGCCACGCTTTCTCCGCTTCTTCCGGCTTCTCCGCATTCTGCAGAGCATCGCCCAACCGCTGCCACACTTCAGTTCTGTATTTCTTGTTCCTCGCGTCAGCCAGTATGGCCCTGTACTGAGCAGCGGCATCCTCGTATAAACCAGATCTCTCCAAGATGTCGATTTCCCTCTCACGCAATGTTACCCTGGCGTAGGCGTCCGGAGCGGCGTCTACAGCCCGCCTCCACATGCCCTTCGCCTTTCCCATCTTTCCCTCCGCAGCATATGCCGCCGCCACATTCGCCCACACCACGTCGGTGATGGTGTGGGAGGCTGCAAGGTAGGATACGAAGGCATTCCTGGACTCATGCAATCGCCCAGCGTGCAAAAGCGCCTCCCCACTCAGGAAGGAGGACGGCGCCCGCCACTTGGAACCACGCGAAACGGACTGCCACCATTGTAGTGCTTCTCCCCACTTCCCTGTCAGAGCGTAGCAAGCGCCCAGGCGATATCGGGCGTCGTCCGCTTCTTCCGGACGAAGCTCGGGAATGACTTCTTTCAGCATCGGGATGGCGTTGACACAATCTCCGTTGTTGGCAGCGCGCAGGGCGTTGCGCCATGCCGCCGGTGGCTTTCCCGTGGGGACCGGCGACGCCAACGGCGTGACCGCTGGCGAGGTAGTCGGGAGAAAAGTCGGAGTCGCCGCCTCGGTCGCGCTCGGCGAAGCCACCGGGGCCGGGGTGCGAACAGAGCAGGCCGTGACGACCAGCGACAGAAGCACCACTCCAATCAGGCACACGTATAACCACGGCAACCGGGCAGGATTCTCTTTGCTACCAGGTGTCCTCTCCATAAAACAATTGTACCTTGCCGGTGGTGTGTTGACAAAAACGCCCACGGGCCTTACAATTTTCGTAAGTGGGGCCAGTCAGGTCTCAAGTCCGTCTCAATAAGGAGGGCAAGTCCAATGGACTATCGTATTGAACCCTGGGTGAAAGCACCAGACCCCCGTGTGCTTTTGAAATCCACTGATCCGGAGGTTTACCAGGCAATAGAGGGCGAGAGGGCCCGTGAGATCCTCGGAATCGAACTGATAGCCCCGGAGAACTACGCCAGTCCTGCGGTTATGGCTGCTCAGGGAGCTCTCATGACCAACAAGTATGCCGAAGGGTTACCCGGAAGGCGTTACTACGGTGGCTGCGAGTTCGTGGACGTGGTGGAAAGGCTCGCCATAAAGCGCGCAAAAGAGCTTTTCGGAGCGGAGCACGCTAACGTGCAACCACACTCTGGCGCACAGGCGAACATGGCAGCGTACATGGCGATTCTCCAGCCTGGGGATACCGTGCTGGCGATGAAGCTCTCTCACGGTGGCCATCTGACCCATGGGGCCAGCTTCAACTTCTCCGGCAAGCTCTATCGCTTCTTCCACTACGGCGTCAACAGGGAAACGGAGCGCCTGGACTACGACGAGATAGCGGAGATGGCACGGGAGCATCGGCCAAAGCTGATCCTGGCTGGCGCCAGCGCCTACCCGCGGGTGATAGACTTCCCGCGGTTGCGGGAGATTGCCGACGAAGTTGGCGCGTACCTGATGGTGGACATGGCTCATATCGCTGGCCTGGTAGCGGCAGGCGTGCATCCTAGCCCCATCCCTTACTCCGACATCGTGACCACCACGACCCACAAGACCCTCCGTGGGCCACGCAGCGGCATGATCTTTTGCAAATCCGAACTGGCAAGAGCGATAGATAGAGCGGTGTTCCCCGGAACGCAGGGAGGGCCGCTGATGCATGTCATCGCAGCAAAAGCGGTAGCCCTTAAAGAGGCTATGACGCCGGAGTTCAAGGAGTACCAGAAGCAGATTGTCGTGAACATGCATGCGATGGTGGATGGGCTGAAAGCCGAGGGGTTTCGGCTCGTATCCGGAGGGAGCGACAACCATCTGGCGCTGGTCGATCTCACTCCTGCGGGTGTCACTGGCGCCCAGGCGGAGAAATGGCTGGAAAACGCGGGGATCACTGTCAACAAGAATTTGATCCCCTTCGACCCACTTCCCTCCCGCAAGACCAGCGGCATTCGGGTGGGTACCTCGGCGGTTACCACCCGTGGCATGGGGCCCGACGAGATGCGACAAATCGCCCGATGGATCGGCGAGGTGCTGCAGTCGAAAGGGGACGAAGAGGTGTGCAATCGTGTGAAGTCCGAAGTGCAAGATCTGTGCCTCCGATTCCCGATACCAGGGTACTGCTGAGCACGTGATCTCCACCAGCCACCCCGGCCGGAGGACGGCCCGCTAAGGGCAATCCGCCTCGTGCGGATAAGCGCCCACGGCAGCCCTGGCCGCCATGGGAGGGAAATCGGGAGTAGTTGCCATGGACGGTAGCTCACCATTAACGATGAAAACAGGTGACCTGGCGATGGGGTAGGAGAGCACTTGCTGGTAAGCGGAGAGCACTCCAGACCTGCATCTCGGGTGGTGAAAGCGCTTTCGGTCAACCACCACGGTTAAGGGAGATACTACCGAGTGGGGCGAATCAGCGAAAAGCTCTCTTTCCGCGTTTGCCTCGAGCGTATGATGAAAGGTATAATGTGGAGCACGATCGCACCAGCAGGAGCCAATTTTGGGTGTGTGGCGGGCCTACGCCAGCCCTGTGTCAGCATCTTGTTTGGGTAACAGGAGTTCTGTGTCTTCTGTATCTGGAGCGACATAAGAAGCATCTGACAACGCCACGGATAACCATGGGGTTGTTTTGAAACATTTCGGAGGAAAAGATGGCAAAGAAAAGAAAGAAGAAAAGCCGTTCCAAAAGGGCGCCTTACGCTCCCAGACAACCCAAGGGCGCAGTTCCGGCCCAACCGAAAATGGAACAGCCAAAGCCCGCGCCTGCACCACGCCCGCAGAGACCTGCTCCCGCCCGCAGGGCTTCCGCTACCAGACCGACCTACGCAGGCAGGACGACACCACACCTTGCTGCCATGAACCTGGAAGAGGACAATGTCATGTACTCTTATGTGAGAAAAGACCTGAAGCGCATCGGCATTTTCTCTGCTATTATGTTCGGTTCGCTGGTGGTTTTGAAGCTCCTCGGTGTTGCCTGATAGATTCAAGACATCCTGGCAGTCGAGTCGTAAGAGCCTTTGTTCTTGGACCAGGGCTTTCGGAGCAAACCGAAAGCCCAAAGCCGTTCCAGGGGCCTCCTTGAGGCATCTGAGACAGATCACGGCTTGCTGCTGGGGTTGAATGGAGACCGACAACAGATCTCGGGGAATCCTGGGGGCCTACGGACCCCCAGGATTTACTTCGAACACCCGGACTAGGGGCTTGTGAATTCACAAGCCCCTATGCGCTATCTGGGGATGATGCACGTTCCGGTGTCATGCTTGTATTGGAGGATGCACAGTGAGCGATTTCAAAGACCCAATATGGCAGGCGAAAATGCGCCTGCTCTTCGATTTCAACAATATGATGTCCGGCACAGTCGGGGAGCACGGGATATCCGATGCCGAGATAGCCAGGTTGGAGACGAGGGCTGCCGGGTCCGTGGACGCGGTCCAGACAAAACGTGGCTCCGGCTGGCTCGGATGGATGGAGCTCCCTTATCAGCCTGCTGACTTGCTGAACCAGATAAAGACCACGGCGGAGGAAATCCGCAAGCGATGCGATGATTTCGTCGTTTTGGGCATTGGAGGCTCAGCCCTTGGCTCCATAGCTCTCAGATCTGCCTTGCTCCACCCCTGGTACAACCAGTTACCCCGCGATCTCCGGGACGGGCCAAGACTCTACATTCTGGATAACGTCGACCCTCACTGGCTGAGTAGCTTCCTCGACCTGGTGAATCCGGAGAGCACCTGCATCAATGTCGTCTCCAAATCCGGGAGCACTGCAGAAACAATGTCTCAGTTCCTGTGGATGAGGCAATGGTTGAAGAATGGGCTGGGCCATGATTACGCCGACCACATCGTGGCGACCACCGACGCCCACAAAGGCGCCCTGAGGGCCATGGCAGACGCCGAGGGTCTCGGAACACTCACCATCCCCGATGGCGTTGGCGG
>WFSD01000423.1 GCA_015486235.1 Anaerolineae bacterium | reverse complement strand
CAGCCGACAGCGGCACTTTTGATACGCCAAATCGACTAACTGGACTTCTGACAAAGCGGGAACGGAGCTTTCTGGGGCTTCGTGCCTGGCGCATGACTGGGAAGAAAGGGTACATCTTGTAGTCGGGCTTCGCCCGACTACAAGATGTACCACCCCTTCTTTTCTGCCTTCAAGGCGAAAAAACTCAGCTCAGCAGGGCAACCCGATTGTCAAAAGTCCAAGACAGCTTCATCTCATCAGCAACGATCTCAGCGCTACCGAGGCCGGCCTCGCCCGCCCACCCATGCGCGAGAGGGGGAAAAAACAAAGACGACCCATGATGTGCCCGCTCCTCGAGCACACATTTTCACAACACTTTACGTCCACGCCCGCTCTCGTCGGGCCCTACGATCCCTTCCTCCTCCAGCATGTCCATCAACCTGGCAGCCCTGGTGTACCCTACCCTGAGCTTCCTCTGGAGTAGCGAGATCGAAGCCCTTCCGGATTCACGCACTACGGAGACAGCGTCGTCGAACAGGTCGTCTTTTTTCCTCTCCGTCTCTTCTTCCAATGCTTCCAAATTCTCCCAAAGAGGAGGGGTAACGAACTTTTCTCCCCCTTCCACGTGCTCTTCCTCTCTAGGGACGGAAGGCACCGCACCGCGGATGCCCTTCCAGTACCGGACTATCCGCTGTATCTCTCTCTCGGAAACGTAAGCTCCTTGCAGTCGTCTCGGTTTGCCGGAGTCCGGAGGAAGGTAGAGCATGTCGCCGCGCCCCAGGAGTTGCTCAGCACCTGGCATATCCAGGATTACCCTGGAATCCACCTGAGAGGTTACGGCAAACGCAACCCTTGCAGGGAAGTTCGCCTTGATCAAGCCGGTTACCACATCGACGCTGGGTCGCTGGGTCGCGAGGATCAAGTGTATGCCCGTAGCGCGCGCCATCTGCGCCAGCCTGGTTATCTGCTGTTCCACCTCATCCGGAGCCACCAGTATCACATCTGCCAGCTCGTCCACCACGAAAAGGATGTAGGGAAGCGTGGGTTCCCCCTCTTTCTTCATTTGCTCGTTGTAGCGCGGCAGGTCCCTGGCACCGGCCTTGGAGAAAGTTTTGTACCTCCGCTCCATCTCACCTATTGTCCATCGGAGCGCCTTGACGACCTGTTTCGGCTCGACTATCACTGGGGCAATAAGATGGGGAATGCCATTGTAACCGATAAGCTCCACCATCTTGGGATCCACCAGAAACAGCCGCAGCGTGGTCGGGGTGTTCGTTATCAGCAAAGATGTCAGGATCGAATTGATGCATACCGACTTTCCGGAGCCGGTTGCGCCTGCAACCAGCAAATGCGGCATCCTCGTCATGTCTGCGACCACAGGATTGCCAGATACATCCCGCCCCAGAGGAATACGCAACAACGACTTCATGTTCTGGTATTTCTCGGACTCCATAATGCCCCGGAGAGAGACCAGGGAAACCTGGGTGTTCGGCACCTCTATCCCGACGACGGATCGCCCAGGCACAGGGGCTTCTATCCGCAAAGGCGCGGCCGCCAACGCCAGCGACAGGTCGTTCGCCAGGGCTTGAATCTTGGAGACCTTGACCTTTACCCTCTCCACTTTGCCGGAGCTCGTGCGCTTCTCGACGTAGCCAGGGCGCACACCAAACTGGGTAACGGTGGGGCCTCGGTTCACTTCGACCACCTGCACCGGCACCCCAAATGCCTGTAATGTCTCCTCGATGACGCGCGCTCGCTCCCTGAGGATCTCCTGGTTTATCTGCGTGTCCGATGCTTCCTCCAGGATCTCGTCCAGGCCTGGCAATTCCCATACCTGTGATCCCTCCACCACACGGGAGGGAGGCCCTACCGGAGCAATGTCTTTCCCAACAATCGGAGATGTCTCCATCGGTCTGCCTATGATCCTCGGAGCCATAGGGCGAATCTGGGCGGGGCCCGAGACTGAATGTTGTTGAGGTGTCTCCGGTCGAGGCTGCGTTTCTCCCTGTGGAGGTTGAACTCCGCCTTTCAGCGCCGCCACTCCTTTCAGCCTTTCCACGAGCCGCTGCCATGGGGATCCTTCCAAGACCTCATCGGTGGTCGTCTGGAACAGAGGCCCCTCCGGTTCCGGGGCCGGCGCTTCCCGTCTGAGGAATCGGGGGAGGCTTGCAACGAACCGAAGCGCTTCCTGGGGCGACACCCTGACCATAAGCAAAGCGCCGGCCAGCGCGATGATCGCCAAAAACATAGAGGCAACCAGCGTCCCGAACGCGAGGGCAAGGGTGTTCCAGGTATTCCTGCCAAGCCATCCACCTGCATCCCTCCCTGCCGCAGCCAGCAGCGGCTCTAGCGAGAGAAAGAGAAGCGCGAAACCAAGCAGCGGTTCCCATGGCATAGCTGGCTCTTCTTTCTGATAACCGCGTGCCACCAGGTACACCCCGAGCCATCCCAGAAGCACTGGCAACAAGTACGCCCCAAACCCAGCAATTGCCCATGCCTGCCGCACGAGCCAATCCGTCATGGCTCCTCTGCTGGGAGCGAACATGCTGATCACCATCAGGAACGCTATGAAGATCAGAACCACCCCCACATGCCATCCCTTGAGGTTGAATTCCTGGGACTTTCTCTTGGAGGTGGACCTCCTCTTGTTGCTCGTCTTGCTTTTGCGTTTTTGAGCCATTTTCTCGATCCGGATTCCCCTGGCCGCTTGCAATACGCCCAGAAATGCCGACCAGAACATCTTTTCCAACCTGTACTATACGCGCAAACGAGCGTTTGCGCAACTTCGAGGATACTCTGGACCTTCGAAGCAAATCGAAAGCACGAAATCGCTTCAGGGGCATTCTCGACGCTTCTGAAGCGATCTGCTTCTTGCGGTTGGGGTTGATGTAGAGCGATAACGGTTCTGGGGATTCCTGGGGGCCCATAGGGCCCCCAGGAATTACTTCGTTTTCCCTACTCTGGACCTTCGAAGCAAATGGTGGCGCTCAGAACTGTTGGGGTAGGTGAGGGCAAAAAGGCTTTCTCCGCTTCGTCGCAAGGCAAGCTCATCACACTATTTTAGAGCGCTACCAAGCAAATCGGGGGCCTGTAACCATCCCTGGAGCTCCACCATCATGCCTGATGTCGATACGACTCGTCGTTTGGGGTCGATGAACGCCGGTGCCTGTTTTCGGGACTCCCGGCCAACTTCCTTGACTTACCCACGCCGGTTGCTGTACACTGAGGACGCGAAATGAAATCCAACCCGAAGTATTTATCTCGGACAGGCAAGGACTGGACTTTTGACAAAGCGGAAACGGAGCCTCCTGGGGCTTCACGCTTGGTAGATGACTCGGAAGAAATGGTGCATCTTGTAGTCGGCTTCGCCCGACTACAAGATGCACCCTCCCTTCTTTCCTGCCTTCAAGACGAAAAACTCAGCCTGACAGGGCAGCCCGATTGTCAAAAGTCCAACAAGGAGAGTGTCGGTATGAAAGCGAGCCCGTACGTCATATTCGTTTTGCTAATGCTGAGTGCTCTGGCATCAGCATGTGGCGGCAGCATCACCCCAACACAGCGCACTGCCACTGTCACGGCCACGGCGAGCCATGCACCCGTCGGACAGCCGCCAGCGCCGGCATTCGCGTCGCCAACCGCTGTCCCCACGGCCATGCCCGCTCCGTCGCTCACGGCTACGAGGGCCGCAGCGCTGATCTCCACACCTATACCCACACTCACCCTGACAGCAATCTCGACTCCAATCAGGACACCTTCCGTCAAAACGAGCCCTTCTCCTGTACCGCCACCACCTCCACTGGTCTCGATCAGGGAAAATCGCATCACCTTGAAGACCTACCCGTACAGCAAGTTCATGAAAAACGCCTACAACAAAGAAATTGATTTCCCGTACCAACGGTTCGACCGCCAGGCATATGACGCATCCAACCCGCAGAGCAGGATCGCTCCGGTCACCCACAAGCTGGTGATCATGGAAAATGAATACCTGAAACTCACATTCCTCCCTGACCTGGGAGGGCGGATATACCAGTGTATTTTCAAGCCCACGGGCAACAATGAATTCTACCAGAACAAAGTGATAAAGCCATCCCCTTGGGGCCCGCCAGAGCAAGGCGGATGGTTAGCCGTCGGGGGGATGGAATGGGGGTTCCCCGTGCCGGAGCACGGATACCTCTGGGGATCATCATGGGGCTACCTGACCCTTCCCCAGGAAGACATGGGCTCCGTGATAATTTTCAACGGCGATACGGAGCACCTCGACTCACGCGTCACAGTAAGCCTGGGAGGGGACAAAAGCCGTTTCGCGGTGACCCACAGAGTCGAAAATCCAACCCAACACCCTGTTCGGTTCCAGTACTGGAGCGATGCCATGCTGGCACCAGGCCCGGCCAACACCGTCGGCGACGGCTTGCAATTCATCTTTCCAGTAAACGAGATGACCCTCCATTCCACGGGTGACGCAGAACTCCCCAAGCCCCATGGCGCCCTTCCGTGGCCTGTCTACAAAGGGAGAGACCTGAGTTTTCTCGCCAACTGGCACCAGTGGCTGGGAGCGTTCGAGCGCCCACAATCACAGAAAGGCTTTGCCGCCGTTTACGACCACGCATCAGACGAGGGAATGGTGGTCGTCTTCCCGACAGATGTAGTCCGTGGGACGAAGTTTTTTGGCTTTGGATGGTCGAATCCGATACCCCCAGAGAACTACACTGACGATGGCTCTGCATACGTGGAAATCCACACCGGCCTGACCCCGACTTTCTGGGATTGGATTACCCTCCAGCCGGGCGGATCAATAGAATGGACGGAGACATGGTTCCCTGTGGCGGGTATAGATGGCCTCGTCGGCGCGGATACGGACGGCGCTGTGAACATCCGAAGGACGGGAGACAGCGTGAAGATTGGGCTTTTCGCCGCCAGAGCGCTGAGTGGCACGCTGCATCTCTACGCCGACGGTAAGGACACAGGACACCAGGACGTTTTCTTGCCGCCAGGCTCCCACAACTGGTACACTTTCCCGGCTGTCGAAGGCGCCCTTTCGACAAGACTGGTAGATTCCAGCGGACACGTTATCCTGAGCGGTGACATGAGATGAAAAGGAAACAAATCAGAAAGCGGGGCGAGTACACTTTCTTCAATGCACACAACTTGATGGTCGTGGGCATAGCTCTTTCCATCGGGCTTCTCCTGCTGGTGATGGCAGGGGTTATGGGAGCACGTCAGGGGTTCAGGGACCGCCAGTCGGCAAAAGCCACCAAAGTAGCAGTCCACTACCGCCGAGGCGAAGAATACCTGGCCCATGGGAATGCCGACATGGCCAGAGCGGAGTTCACACTCGTGCTGAAGCTCGATCCGGGCAACAGAGCAGCCATGGCATATCTGAACCGACTGGACGCTGCCACGCCGGCGCCCACTTCGACTTCGAGCAAGGCTGCCACAGTAACCGTGAGCACCCGTGCCCACGCAGCGGCACAGGCATTCCAGGAGGCTATGGAGTCCTTTGAAAGCGGCAACTGGGAAAAAGCAATATCCGGCCTGGAGACCGTCCAGAGCCTCGATCCCGAGTACAGGCCGAAAGACGTAGAGGAAACCTTGTTCAAAGCTTATGCCAACCTGGGGAGAGACCTGATCAAAGGAGGCCGGATCGAGGAAGGGCTGCGGGCGCTCCAGGCAGCGCAGAAACTTCACCCCAATGATCCATCTCTACAGAAAGAGACCGAGGAGGCGAGGACGTACCAAAATGGCATAACTTATTGGTGGGCCGACTGGGACAAAGCGATCGAGATTCTGACGAGGCTATACCAGGAAGACCCTTCGTACCTCGACGTAAGAGAAAAACTTGCAGAAGCTTACGCCGAACGAGGCAAATACAGAGCGAAGAAAGGGAATCCATGCCAGGGGGCCGAGGACCTCAGAGAGGCGCTGAAAATAAACAGCACCACCGAGTGGCAAAAGGCATACTACAAAGTGGATTACGCTTGCAAGCATCCCACACCAACCGTAGCTGTCACCCCATCGCCCCAGATCACGGCAACTCTGACCGCGGTCGTCACGCCATCGCCTCAGATCACGGCAACCATGACCATGGCCATCACGCCGACACCTCAGGGCACAGCAACGCCAGCTGTAGCAAGCACACCGACACCCCAGGCTACAGCGACACCAACCGTAGTCGCCACCCCGTCGCCTCAGGCTACAGCAACGCCGACTGCAGTCGCCACCCCATCACCTCGGGCTACAGCGACACCAACCGTAGTCGTCACCCCATCGCCCCAGGCTACAGCAACGCCGACTGCAGCCATTACTCCGTCGCCTCAAGCCACAGCAACGCCTACCGCAGCCGGAGCACATCTCCAGTGCCCTCGATCGGCTATCCCCGGGGAAAGGCTCGCCAGCAGAGTCAACAATCGATGTAACACAGAGATGATCACCATGGATGAGGGCAGGCCCGATCTGCTGACATGCACACTCGCAAATGAGGGCCTGCCGGCATGGTCTCCAGACGACAAATTGCTGGCCAACGTCTGGAACCTCTACACGGCTCCCAAGCTCTATCCGAACTGGACGACGAAGCAAATTCCCTGAGGGGGAATAGGAAGCGATGCCCAAAGCAAAAACCGTTGCCGACACTTTGACTGGAGCCCGCGCTTTCCTCGCCGTGTGGATTCTATGGCTGGGAATCAACGGCGGGCGGGGAGCGCTGGGGGCTGCTTCCATCACCTTGATCCTGGCATGGGCAACCGACATCCTCGATGGGCCCATTGCCAGGCGTTCGCCGCGGCCTACCCACACATGGATAGGAGACCATGACCTGGAGGTGGATCTACTGGTGGCGTTTTCCGTGTGGGTTTACCTCTCCATGGCGGGGTACGTTCCGCCCATAGAGATGGCGGCCTACGCCATCGTCGTGGCGGCGGCCTTATGGTACTTTCGATCAAAGCACCTGGGATGGGGGGTACAGGCAGTGCCTTACGGCGGTATGATCCTCGTGTCGCTGCGGGATGCCAGGGCATACGGCATAGCGATGGTATTGTGGATCGTGGGGATTCTCATAGTCACATGGCCCCGATTCCCGCGCGAGACCGTGCCGGAGTTCATAGACGGCATGAAAAGCCTGTTACACCATGGAGATCGGAAAACCTAGACAATCCGTGTAGTCTACCGGTTTTTGGAGCAGCTTATGCAATGGCGAACCATCGCCAGAGCCAAGGAGATAATCCGACAGGAAGAGGGGGTAGTCGTCAAGGAATGGGGAGGACGCCTGCGTGTGCTCTTCACATACCCGGACACGTACTTTACCGGGATGTCAAATCTGGCGCTTCACCTTTTCTACAGAATGCTGAATGACATGCCAGACGTCGTCTGCGAGCGGACTTTCTGGGAGCCATCCCTGGCCGACGAACCGCTGATCTCTCTGGAAAGCCAGCGCCGCCCACAGGAATTCGACATTTGGGCTTTCACTTTTTCCTTCGAGATGGACTACACGAATGTTCCGTTCCTCCTGCGACAGGCTGGAATCCCGTTGTGGGCCGAGGAGCGGGATGAAAGCTGGCCCCTCCTGATTGCCGGCGGGCCTGCCATCAGCGCCAATCCGGAGCCGCTCGCGCTTTTCTTCGATGCCATCGTCATCGGAGAAGGAGAAGAAATACTGGCAGACTCGCTGATCCCTTTGTGGCAGGAGATGCGCGGTGCCCCGCGCCGGGAAGTCCTGGAGGCGATGCACCAGATTCCCGGTGTCTACGTCCCCCTGCTGCACTCAGAGGGCTCGCCTGCGGTCAAGCGGCTCTGGGTACGTGACCTGACCCGCTTTCCAACCGCCAATTTCCTCCACACCGCCAACACGGAGTTCGGGGGCTTGCATCAGATAGAGATCGCCAGGGGATGCGGGCGTGGATGCAGGTTCTGCATGGCGGGGTACATCTACAGGCCACCGCGCCAGGTGCCTCTGGAGTCGGCCCTCGCGTGGGTAGAGGAAGGGCTACGATCCCGGAAGAGGATTGGCCTCGTCTCCCCCGCGGTCTCCGATTACCTGTGGATAGACGACCTGGCGCTGGAGATGCGGCGACGCGGTGCGGAAATATCCGTCTCCTCCCTCCGAGCGGACTCGCTGTCGGAGACACTGGTCAAGGCGGTTGCCGAGAGCGGCACCAGGACCTTGACTGTGGCCCCAGAAGCGGGATCCGAGCGGCTCCGACGGGTCATCAACAAGCCCCAAAGCGACGAAGACCTGCTGCGTGCCGTGGAGTGGGCAAGAAAATACCGGCTTCGTTCTCTGAAGCTCTATTTCATGGTCGGGCACCCGACAGAAACGGGAAAGGATATCGAGGCAATCGTGGAGTTCGTCCGCAGGGCAAGGGGCATCTTCCGGCGGAACATAGCCATCAACGCCACACCTTTCGTCCCGAAGCCCCACACGCCGTTTCAGTGGGAGGCGATGGCGCCTGCAGAAGTCATCCGGAAACGTCAGGAATACCTGCGGAAGTCGCTCGCCCCGATGCGGGTAAAAGTGCGCGGGGAGCGCCCAGAGCTCTCCGCCCTGCAAGGCGTCCTGGCCAGGGGAGATCGGCGGCTGGCGCCGGTAATGGCATCGATGAAAAAACCCGGGACCAGGGCATTTCGGAACGCTCTCGAGGCCGCCGGATTCGCTCCGGAGGAGTTCCTGCGGCAGAGGGAGACGGACGAGCATCTGCCCTGGGATGTGGTAGATTCCGGCGTTCGGCCGTCCTTCCTGAAACTCGAGCTGCGTCGTGCCAGAGCAGGGAAAGCCGGGTACCAGTGCCCGGCAGACGGCAAAAGGTGTCTGGCGTGCGGCGTGTGCCCAATGGATTGGGCGTTTCCAGAGAAAGCGAAGAACGACAGGGCATCAATGGCCTAATTGGCAGATCTGAGGTATACTTTTGTGATATATCTGGGCCACGGAGAGAGAATTGGACTTTTGACAATCGGGCTGCCCTGCTAGGCTGAGCTTTTCGCCTTGAAAGCAGA
This sequence comes from Anaerolineae bacterium, assembly GCA_015486235.1. Taxonomy (GTDB): domain Bacteria; phylum Chloroflexota; class Anaerolineae; order S016-19; family S016-19; genus S016-19. Next base: position 14,616 of record WFSD01000423.1, on the reverse strand, counting down.
AAAGAAGGGGTGGTACATCTTGTGGTCAGGCTTCGCCCGACCACAAGATGTACCCTTTCTTCCCAGTCATGTGCCAGGCGTGAAGCCCCAGAAAGCTCCGTTCCCGCTTTGTCAAAAGTCCAAGTACAAGACGTAAAAGCAAATCACTGCAAAGGATAAGAAACAGACTGCCTTTACTGAGGCACGCCTTCCGGAGTAAGTCGTGAAAATCGAAGATATCGAAGAAAAAACGGGCATAAAATTCGAAGATAAGAACCTGCTACGGACAGCTCTTACCCACAGATCGTACCTGAACGAGGCTGAGACTCATCAACCAGTGCATGACAACGAACGCCTGGAGTACCTGGGCGACGCGCTGCTCGATTTCGTCGTCGCCGAAATGCTGTGCAAGCGGTTCCCGGAGTTCAAGGAGGGGCTGCTGACCGACATCCGCGCGGCGCTGGTCAAAACTGAATCGCTGGCAGAGCTGGCACGACGGATCGAGCTGGGTAACTACCTCTACATGGGCCACGGAGAAGTGGCGAGCGGGGGGCGTGAGCGGGAAGCGACACTCTGCGCCGCTTTCGAGGCGCTCGTGGGGGCCATTTACATGGATCAGGGACTGGATGTCACCAGAAAATTCGTCCTGCCATTGTTGGAACCGATGCTCCCGCAGGCGCTGGACATGGCCCTGCGGAAAGATCCCAAAAGCAGGCTACAGGAGATGGCCCAGGCCAGGAGCATGGGCACACCTCGCTACCGAGAGCTGGAGCAGGAAGGCCCAGACCACCACCGGATATTCACCATGGGCGTGTACATCGGAGACAAAGAATACGGCCGCGGAAAGGGAAGCAGCAAGCAGATTGCCGGCCAGATGGCCGCGAAAGAGGCGCTGAAGCGCCTGGAAAGGGGAAACAATGAGTGACAAACAGTTCGTCTGCGTGACCGGGGCCAGCGGCTATGCTGGCACTGCCATCGTCAGGGAAGCCAGAAAGCGGGGCCTCTCCGTCTGCGGCACTTATTTTCGGCACCCAATTCCAGGCCCCGAATTTCACCGACTGGACATACGTGACGCCGACGCCGTGGCGTCCCTGTTCCGCAGCCTGCATCCCTCGGTGGTGATCCACACAGCGGCGGACTGGACGACGGAAAAAGCCATGCGTGAAGTCATCGTCGAAGGCACCAGGAACGTGGCCAGCGCTGCGGCCGACATGGGCATACGCCTGATCCACCTTTCCACCGACGTGATATTCGACGGCGAGAGAGGTTGCTACACCGAGGAAGACGAACCGGCACCTGTCCATGCCTACGGGCGGGCAAAAGTCGAGGCGGAGAAAATAGTGCAGGAAGTATGCGATGATTTCGTCGTGGCGCGAACCTCACTCATCATTGGGCTGGACTGGGAAGACGCCCAAAGCCGCTGGGTGAGGGACGCGATCCTCAATAACAGGCCAATCACCCTCTTCGTGGACGAAGTGCGCTCCCCGATCTGGGTGGACGATCTGGCGAGAGCATTGCTCGACATCGCCGAGGCGGATTACCGCGGCATCCTCCATGTGGCAGGCCCCCAGGGATTGACCAGATATCAGCTGGGGATATTCCTGGCGATGATGCAAAACCTGGAGACCCTGAAGCTCGTCCCGGGCATGGCAAAAAAGAGCGGCGTAACTCGGCCGCTGGATTGCACTCTGAAAATAGCCAAAGCTCGAAAAATCATCGGGTTTTCCCCCAGGCTCGTGATCCCCGATTTGGAGGACCTCGATTGCGGCTGAGGAGCATCGAGATACACGGATTCAAAACTTTCGCCACACACACCGAACTCCTTTTCGACGAGAGCATAACGGCGATCGTAGGGCCAAATGGGAGCGGCAAATCCAACATCGCCGACGCTATCCGTTGGGTGTTGGGAGAGCAAAGCTACAGGACGCTCCGATCCAAGCGCACCGAGGATCTGATTTTCTCTGGAAGCGAGAAACGGCCGCGGATGGGCATGGCGTCCGTCACCCTCACCCTGGACAACAGCACCCACTGGCTCCCGGTGGACTTCCAAGAGGTCGCAATATCGCGGCGGGCGTACCGTTCCGGCGAGAACATCTACAAACTGAACAGCAAGCGGGTACGGCTGGCGGATATCAACGATCTGCTTGGGGAAACAGGGCTCTCCAGACGGACTTACATGGTCATCGGGCAGGGCCTGGTCGACAGAGCGCTTTCGCTCAGGCCGGAGGAACGGCGGGCGCTCTTCGAGGAAGCCGCGGGCATAGCCACCTACCAGCAAAAGCGTACTCTCTCCCTGAATCGCCTCGCGGAGACGAAATCCAATCTGATCCGGGTCCACGATATCATCACCGAGATGGAACCTCGCCTGCGTTACCTGGAACGGCAGGCATCCAGGGCCAGGGAAATCGAGAAGCTGCAGGAAGAGCTTCGGGGGCTCCTGCGCCGGTGGTATGGATATCGGTGGACACAGGCTCAGGCCAGGAAGCAAGCCGCTGAGGCAGAAGCCTCACGCCAACAGTCGACACTCCTGGAAATCGAGAAATCCGTCAACGCCCTGAACAGCAAGATTCCTCAGGTAGAAGCGCAGAGACACCAATTGCAGGACGAGATACGGGAGTGGCGGCAGGAGCTGGACGGCCTCTCTCGGCAAAAATCGGGGGCCGAGCGATCCATCGCCGTAGCCGGAGAACGCCTCCGCCTCCTGCAGGCACAGCGAGAGGAAATAGCCGACGAGATATCTCAATTGGAGCGGGAGTCGAACAGCATTGCCGAGGAAATGAAATCGCTGCAGGAAGAAGCGCATGATCTGGACGCCGAGAGGCAACGCCAGGAGGTCTTGGTAAGAGAAGCGGAAGGCCGCCTCGCCCTTTGGAAGAAAGCCAGGGCCGATTTGGAGATCCGCCTGGAAGGCGCAAAGCGGGCGTCGGACAGGTATCAGGCAGAGCTGTATCAGATTCGCAGGCGTTTGGAAGAGCAACGAGACGAAAACGAGCGGGTGGAGCAGGAACGGGCGGAATTGCGGGAGGTCATAGCCTCCACCGAGGAGGAATTGGAACAGAGAAAAGAAGCCCTTTCCAAAGCGCAGTCTACCCTGGAGGATTCCCGCAAGGCCTTGGAGGAAACCGAAGAGCGCATCCGCACATTGCGGGCCAGGGGCGATAGCCTGCGCCGCCAGACGGAAAATCGGCGGGCGGCGGTCGCCGAAGTGAAACAGCACATCCTGGCGCTGGAAGAACGGAAACGCCTGCTGGAACGGCTCCAGGAGGAAGGTGCAGGGCTCTACGGAGGCGTCCGCAGGGTCATGCAGGCCAGGAACCGCCTTCCGGGGATAGTGGGCATCGTGGGCGAACTGCTGGAGGTGCCGAAAGAACTGGAACTGGCAATCGAAGTAGCCCTGGGGAGCCATCAGCAGGACGTGGTGGTGCGCCGGTGGGCAGATGCGGAAAAAGCCATTGGATTTCTCAAACGGGAGAAAGCAGGCCGCGCCACTTTCCTTCCCCTGGACACCGTACGTTCCAGGCGGCCACTGCAGACACCAGAAATCCCTGGGGTGATCGGCGTGGCATCGGAACTGGTAAGCGCTCCGGCCGAACTGCGGAACGTGGTGACACATCTCCTGGGCAGGACGGTGGTCACACAGCGCCTCGCTGTCGCCCGCGAAGTGCTGAAGCAGGTACAGGGAGGATACCAGGTGGTCACGCCGGAAGGCGAGGTAGTCCAGTCCAGCGGAAGCATCACCGGAGGAAGCCGCCGCCAGCGCGGGCCTGACATCCTCTCCCGCAACAGGGAGATCAAGGCACTTCCGGAACAGATTGCCGATCTCCAGAAATCCCTGCAGACGAAAGAAAACGATCTCAAGGAGGCGGAGTCCGCTCTCCAGGCACTGGAATCGGATTTGGAAGGGGCAGAAAAAGAGCTGACAGCCCAGGCACATCGCGCCCGAGATGCTCAGGAGGCATGGCTGAAAGCCCGCGAGGCAAAGCGGACAGCGGAGCAGCAAGCCCGGTGGCATGAATCCAGGATGGAGGAACTGCTGGAAGTCCGGAAGCGCCTGGATGAAGCCGAGAGACGGCTTCACGAGGAAATGACGGAAGCGTCCAGGAAGCGCAAGGAGAAGAATGCGGAGATAGCCGATCTGAGCCTCAAATTGAGAGACAGCGAACCCGGCCCGGAATCAAACCTGGCGGCAGAGGCAAGCGATCTGCAAGCAGCCCTCGCGAGCATAGCAGGCCGGTTGCAACAATCTCGGAGCGAATTGGAAGCACAGCGGCAGCGCCTGGCTCAGATGTCCTCCCAGATGCAGGGAAAACGCTCCCGCATGGAGCGCCTGGTTGCGGAGATCGCCGAAACGCAAGAAGCGATCGCCAGAGAAGAAGCATCGCTGACGGAGATCGAATCCAGGGCGGCGGAACTGGGAAAGATGCTCGAGCCTGCACAGAAAAAAGTCGCCGGGCTGGACAGGTGGCTGGAAGAAACACAGAAAAAGCACGAATCACTGCGGGCCGGCCTGCGAGCGCAGGAAGAGCGATATCGGCAGGCACTGTTGGACAAAGAAAGGACGCTGGACGCAATCCAACGCCTCCGGAGCGAGATAGAGGAAGCCAATTTGAACTACGCTTTCCTGCCGCCAGAGGCAAATGGGAACCCTGCTGGTGCCCTGCCCCTGGTGTCCGATGTGGAGGAAGGGCTGAAAGAGGCGATCACGTCGTTCAGAGTAAAGCTCCGCCGGATGGGAGGGGCCAGCCCGGAAGTGCTGGACGAGTACGAATCGGTGAAATCGCATTACGATTTTCTTCAGCAGCAGGCAGAGGATTTGGAAAAGGCCATCACATCCCTGAAAGAGGTCATCGCCAGGCTCGACAAGAAAATGGAAGAGGCTTTTCTGGAGACATACAACGCTATCGCCAGGGAGTTCAAGGCTTATTTCACCCGCCTTTTCGGCGGTGGACATGCTTACCTCCGGCTCACCGCACCGGAGAATGTCAGTGAGACAGGTGTGGAGATCTTTGCCAGGCCACCCGGAAAGCGTGCCCAGGGGCTGGCGCTTCTCTCAGGCGGGGAACGGACGCTCACCGCTGCATCGCTGCTGTTCAGCATCCTGAAAGTCAGTCCGCCTCCTTTCGTGGTGCTGGACGAAGTGGACGCTGCGCTCGACGAGGCAAATGTGGGACGGTTCCGCGAGGCACTGACGGAACTGAGCAATCTGACCCAGTTCGTCGTAATCACCCACAACCGCGGGACTATCGAAACGGCTCGGACGGTATACGGTGTTTCCCTGCGCCCTGATGGCACCTCACAGGTGCTATCGTTGAAACTGGAAAAGTTGGAAAGAGGCGCCCATTCCCCGGTACGGGAAAACGAAGTAATTCCTGGGGGCTCATAGGGCCCCCAGGAATCCCCAGAACCGTTATCGCTCTACATCAACCCCAACGGCAAGTAGCGGATCGCTTCAGAAGCGTCGAGAATGCCCCCTGAAGCGATTTCGTGCTTTCGATTTGCTTCGAAATCCCGGTACAGACGTAGAGACGTAGAGAGCGACGCGCAGCATATGCAGCAGGCGAAGAAGCAAAGGCTTTCTTTGGGAATACCTCGCCCTTACGCCAGCAACACGCCCAGAGCCATTGAAACCAGCCTCGTCCGGTGAGGATCCGAGCGGGAGCCCAGGACGATCGGAACGCGTGCGCCCACGATTATCCCTGCCATCACGCCTCCGGCGAAATATGTCACCGCTTTCGCCATCAGATTCGCTGCAGAGATATCCGGAGCGACCAGCACGTCGGCGCGTCCAGCAACCTCGCCACCTATCCCTTTGATCTTCGCCGCTTTCGGGAGTATAGCGTTGTCCAGGCCCAGGGGGCCATCCACGAAACCGCCTCGGATGATGCCACGCTCCGCCATCTTCGCCAGTGCGGCGGCCTCCACTGTGGCCTGGTAGGCAGGCATCACTTTCTCCGTCGCGGCTACCAGGGCAACCCGTGGTGGGACGACACCCAGCGCTCTCGCCACATCTATGCCATGCTGAACTATGATCTGCTTCTGTTCCAGCGTTGGCGCGATGTTCACCCCGCCATCGGTGATCATGATCAGGCGGTCGAAGCCAGGCACCTCGAACACTCCCACGTGGCTGAGAAAGTCGCCAGCACGGATGCCGCTCTCTCGGTCGAGCGCCGCTTTGAGAAACGTATCGCTGCTCACCTGGCCTTTCATAACCACGTGGGCCCTGCCTTCTCGAGCCAGCAGCATCACTTTCTTCGCTGCCAGTGCCGGGTCCGGCTCATGCAGGACCTCCAGGCCGTCCAGAGATATCCCTGCATCCCCGGCGGACTTGCGAATTGCGGCCTCGTCGCCCACCAGAATGCACCTGGCAAACCCCCGGTCGAGGGCCTCGCGGGCAGCCAAAACCGCCTCCCGATACTGCGCCACCGCTATTGCGACAACCTTCGGCCCTCGCCTGGCCGCTTCTTCCAGCATCTCGTCATGATTCCGAAGCTTCACGACGCCATTGTATTCCACAGTTTCCTCCACAATACTTGCCTTTGCTAGCGCAATGAACGCACCCTGCCTGCGTTGGGCGTATTTCATTCGAGTTCACGGCACAGGTGCAAGAAGGCGTCTGGGCGTTCCTCCCGTTCCAGAAGTGGGTGCTCCAGGAAGCCGCACACGCGAAATCCGCTCTTCAGATACACAACCATGCCGGGGTTAGTGGCGGCTGCCTCGGCGCGCACCATCTTGCTGCCGTTTTTCCCTGCCCAATCGACAGCTTCCCGCAACAACTGCGAACCTATGCCCCACCGGCGGTAGTTCGGGGCGACGAAAAGCCGCGTTATCAGCGTCGAATCGGTATCCTCATCTTTCTGCACATTGCAGAACCCGACCAGTTCCCCCTCATCCAGGGCAACGATCAAATCTCTGTCAGGCAGACGTACATTGCCGACGAAGTTCAGACTAACCCCCTGGTACTTACTCTGGACGCGCTCGGCTTCCCTCGCTTCCGACTCGTTTGCCACTTTGTAGGCCACGCGTCTCGCCCGGAGCCATTCCCTCAGCGCCTGTCTGTTGGTATCGAACGCCAGCTCCGACTCCGGGAGCTCATGGGGCAGAAATGCCCTCACATCCTGAGCGTCGTCCCCGGCCCGCAGATTTCCACCAACCACGTGGGCAGCGTAAAGGATCAGCACCCCGTGAGCCCCATCCTTCTCCCCGAAAGAGTACACCCCCAGCAGGTCATCGACCTCCACGTCAAGGCCGGACTCCTCTTTCGTCTCCCGGACGGCAGCTTCCTCGGCCGACTCATCTGCTTCCACATAACCTGAAGGCAACCCCCATTTCCCAATCCCCGGTGGGACGCCGCGTCGCACAAGCACAACTCTGCCGTCCATCTCCACCAGCGTACCAGCAGCCACAGTCGGGTTCAGATAGAAAATATAGCCACATTCAGGGCACACGTGCCGGACACGATCTCCCACCAGCCTCTTCTCCAGCTTCGACCCACACCTGGGACAATAAATTGGCTCTTCCATAGCATGCTCCTACATAAAATTACAAAAACATCATTCTGGACTTTTGACAAAGCGGAAACGGAGCCTCCTGGGGCTTCACGCCTGGTAGATGACTGGGAAGAAATGGTACATCTTGTAGTCGGGCGAAGCCCGACTACAAGATGTACCCTCCCTTCTTTCCTGCCTTCAAGACGAAAAACTCAGCCTGGCAGGGCAGCCCGATTTTCAAAAGTCCAAATCATTTGATGTCACATGATACACCATCTCGCTGGTAACCGCCAGAAGATTCCTCCTCCATTCGACACCGGGAAGTCTTCTTTCGGATGGGTATCTTGCGTTCCCATGTTCCATTGGTATAATATATCACAAGCCAGCATACTGGACTTTTGACAAAGCGGAAACGGAGCCTCCTGGGGCTTCACGCCTGGTAGATGGCTGGGAAGAAATGGTACATCTTGTAGTCGGGCGAAGCCCGACTACAAGATGTACCCTCCCTTCTTTCCCGCCTTCAAGACGAAAAACTCAGCTGGCAGGGCAACCCGATTTTCAAAAGTCCAAAGCATAGAATTGCAGGCTAAATCGAAAATCAAATGGACATCAAGCAGACGGCGTAGTGACCTGCGAGCAAACCGAGGAGGGTTAGATGGATTTTCGTCTGTCCGAAGAGCATGAAATGGTGCGCCAGATGGTGCATGAGTTTTCAGCGAAAGAAATCCGCTCCATAATCAAGGATTACGATCGAAGACAGGAATATCCAATGGAATTGCTGCCCAAGATGGCTGAGCTTGGCATCTTGGGCATTTGTATTCCCGTCAGATACGGCGGCGCAGGCATGGACTACATATCCCTGGGGATCGTTTCTGAGGAGCTGGAATGGGCCGACGCGTCGGTCCGGGAGACCATCGCCGTCCATGTGGCGCTGAACAGCCTGGCGCTTTTACAGTGGGGGACCGAGGAGCAAAAGCAAAAGTACCTGATCCCCCAGGCAAAAGGCGAGAAGATCGCTTGCTATGGCCTGACAGAGCCTGCAGCAGGTTCCGATGTGGCAGGGCTGACCAGCAGGGCACGCCGCGAGGGCGATGTTTACATCCTGAACGGCGAGAAGATGTGGATCACCCTGGCGGACGTGGCAGATCATTTCCTGTTCTTTGCCAAGACCGACCCCAGCCAGCGCCACAGAGGGATCACAGCTTTCATCGTCGAGCGGAACTTCCCCGGGGTCACCACCGGCACGATCCACGGGAAACTGGGCGTCCACGCCAGCAACACCGGCTGGATTTCCCTCGAGGACACCCCTGTGCCGGTCGAGAACCGTCTGGGCGAGGAGGGCGAAGGCTTCAAGATCGCCATGACTGCTCTGGACAATGCCCGGTACACTGTGGCGGCCGGGGCTACCGGAAGCATCCGGGCAGCACTGGATGCATCGGTGGAATATGCCAACACCCGCATGGCCTTCGGCCAGAAAATCGGACAGTTCCAGCTCGTGCAGCAAATGATCGCCAAGATGGCGGTGAATCTGGACATCGCCCGGCTCCTTTACTACAGAGTCGGATGGATGAAAAACATGGGGATCCGCAACACCCGCGAGACTTCCATGGCGAAAATGTTCGCCACAGAGGCAGCATTCCAGGCAGCATCGGATGCCGTCCAGATTCACGGCGCTTACGGATACTCCGACGAGTACGATGTGGAGCGGTTCTTACGAAACACGAAAGGCGCCGTCATTTACGAAGGGACTACGCAGATCCACGAGATCCTACAGGCGCAGTACGCCCTCGGCTCCAGAAGGGATAAGCCAATCCGCAACGAACTGCCCGCTTACGATCCAGAGTACTGGCAGTCGGAAGAGTAAAATCTTGAATGTGAAGCCCTAAACCATTCCAGGTGGCTTCAAATCGATTTACAGACCAAGCCTTTCCATAGGAGGGAAATTTATGAACATCCTTGTCACAGTAAAGCAAGTACCGGACACGGCGGAGCTACCAAAAATCGATCCGTCTGAGGTGGTTTCCGGCAACATCAAGGCAACACAGATACTCAATCCGTGGGACGAGTATGCTGTGGAAGAGGCACTTTTGCTCAAGGAGAAATTCGGGGGTAAGGTAACAGCCATCTCTTTCGGGCCTGCAGATGCCAGGGAGGGGGTAAAACGTGCAATCGCCATGGGAGCGGATGCAGCAGTCATGCTGAGTGATAATGCGTTCAACGGGAGCGATGCTATCGTCACCGGAAAGCTCCTTGCAGCAGCAGCCAAGAAACTCGGCGATTTCGACCTGATCATCACCGGACGCTCTGCTGTCGACGGCGACTCCAGTGTCGTGCCGGTCGCCCTGGGACGCTCACTTGGGTTGCCCATGGTCACCTACGTGGCGAAAGTCAGGGAGGTCGATCCAGACGGCAAGACCCTCACCGTAGAGCGCCTTCTCGAGGATGGGCGTGAGGTAGTAACGATGCCACTGCCGGCGGTCATCTCCGTCGTAAAAGAGATCAACGAACCCCGTTACCCAACTTTCATGGGCATCCGGAAGGCCACCAGAGCCAAGATCCCTGTATGGGGTACCGGGGACCTGGGGCTAGACGCATCCGAGGTAGGAGAGGCAGGTTCCACCGTGAAATGGACAAATCTGCGCAAGCCTCCCGCCCGCAAGGTGGAGTGCGAGATCATCGAAGGTGAGACCGTTGAGGAGAAAGCAAAAACGCTGGTTGACCGCCTGATAGCGGAGAAAGTAATCTGAGGAGGAGACGATGAGCATTGCGGTTTGGATCGAACAGTCGAACGGCGCAGCCTATCCTTCTTCCTGGGAAGTTCTCGGAAAAGCCAGGGATTTGGGGGACAAGCTGAACACGCCGGTGAACGCGATAGTGTTGGGTAAAGGGGCTGGCAACGTGGCAAAAGCAGCTATCAGCTACGGTGCCGACAAGACATTCATAGGCGAGGATCCTACCCTCGACAGCTTCCGAATGGACCCGTACGCGGCTGTAGTGGAGAAAGTAATCCAGGACGAAGGGGTTACCCTTTTCATGGCAGTTGCCACCAGCCGAGGCAGGGATTTGACCTCTACTGTGGCAGCCGACATGGGCGCTGGGATTGCTCCGGACGCGACTGACCTGAATCTCGATGGGAACAAAGTCGTGGCCACCAGGCCGACTTTCACCGGCAACATCCTGGCGGACATCGTCTTCAGCTCGGAGTTGCAGGTGGTTTCTGTGCGCGGACGCAGTTTTCCCAAACCAGACCCGGACGAGGCTCGTACCGGTGAGATCGTCAACATCGATCCATTGCTGAGCGAGGACGAGATCAGGACCAAGGTAGTGGGTTTTGAGGAGACGGCCAAGGGCGAGGTAAGCTTGAACGATGCCACTATTATCGTTTCGGGCGGGCGCGGCGTCAAGGGCCCTGAGGGGTTCAAGCCGGTCCGGGAGCTGGCGAAAGCTCTTGGTGCAGCGGTTGGTGCTTCCCGCGCCGCGGTAGATGCCGGCTGGATCCCGTATTCCTACCAGGTAGGGCAGACCGGCAAGGTCGTACGCCCTGACCTCTACATCGCCTGCGGTATCTCCGGCGCGATCCAGCACCTGGCTGGGATGAGAAACTCCAAGGTCATCGTAGCAATCAACAAAGACCCTGAAGCTCCCATCTTCCAGGTGGCGAACTACGGTATCGTGGAGGATCTGTTCAAAGCCGTTCCGGCGCTGACCGAGGAGGTCAAAAAGCGGAAGGAAATGGCGTAAGCCATCTTGCACTGAGAAAGCAGGTTCGACAAGGGCACGGGGTTCTTCCGTGCCCTTCTTCTTTGGGATCGGCGAAAATGCGTCGTCCCGGCGCTCGACTCGGCACCTACGCCGCAAATTCACCCGTCAATCCGACGCCACGACCTGAAGGACCTGCTACGTCTGGTCACCGCGAGGCAAGTGCACGTCATCCTCGACCCACACCCGCCTGTTCAGCCAGTAATTCAAGGCCAGCGCTGCAATGAGAACGTAAGCAATCCACTCCATGACCCGCGGGATGCCAATGATATCCGCAAGCCCCCCGACTAACAGCATCGGCAGGGCACTGACGATACTGCCGAGCACGAACTGCAAAGAGAAGACCCTGCCTCGCATCTCCGGCAATGAGTATTTTTGCAAGTTAGTCTGGCCCACTACATTCAACGTAGTCATGGATGCCCCCAGGAGCAAACTCAGCACAACCACAGCCGATGTAATGTCGAAGAATTTCTCCGGGCGGATGTGAAAAATTGGCACCTGTAACTCATTATAGCCGCGGCTCACCAGATAGAGCCCCCAGAAGCCAATTGCCGTGCCGCCGATGGCCACGTCCGCCAGGTGTTTGTTGGAGATTGTGTGGCCTACGGTGCCGAGCGCCAGGGTCGTAATGACCATGCCAATGCCTGCCGGAGCGAACACGATGTAAGAGTCCTCCGCAGCCAGCCCCAGCACCCTGGCGGCGAAGCCAGGGCCTATCATCCCTATGATCATCAGAAGTGTGCTGACGAGGGTCAGGTACCCAAGGGATACATAGATTGGAGGGTTGTATCGCACAAAATCCCACCCATCCTTGATTTCCCTCATCATATCGAGCCAGCGGTTTTCCATTTCCGACGCGACCGTCCGGAATGCATGACGCTCCTCCCGAACCTGTACCCGGGTCAAAACGGCTGCGGCGATGACGTACATGATAGCCATGATCCCGAACGCCGCCTCCATGCCAAACAGCTTCAGCACCAATGGGGCCACCATGACCCACCCGAAAAACTGTGCACCAGCCAGTGTGAAATTGAACAGGGAGTTTGCCGCCATCAAGCCTTCCTCATTCACAATGAGAGGAATGGTGGACGATTCTGCCGGCGAGAAGAACTGACTCACGCTGGATGTTACGAAAGTGAGAGCATAAATCAGGACAAGTTCACTCCACCCGGGCCGTAGGAAATGCACCAGTGGTATGAAACTAAACACCAGGACGGCCCGTGCCAGGTTCGAGATAATGAGTATCCACCGCTTGGACCACCTGTCGACCAGGGCGCCTGCCACCGGGCCGAGGATCGCTCCGGGCAAGGTAAACGCCAGAATTATCAAGCCCAGGTGGATCGTGGAGCCGGTCAGGCGTTCGATGAGAACTATCAGTATAAAGCGGAAAGCGTTTTGAGCAGTCTGTGCTACAGCCTGAGCGCTCCACAGGTTCCGGAAAGGGCGTATCGAGAGGACATCATGTATTGGCGAGGATACCCCCCCTTCCCTTTGCTCATGGACGGTCTGCACAGGCCTGGCAACGAGCTCCTGGAAGGATTCCTCTGCGGTCGCCTTGTCGCCTGGGGACCCTTTTTCTTTTGACTCTACCGACACCTGAGATTGCCTCCATTCGCAAAAGCGCCTATAAGGATATCAACAAAAGAAGAAAGCCACAAATAACAAAGATGGCGCTACCGCATCCTGGAGAGGGTTGCTCTCCAGACTGCATTGACACCTGCAAGGACCGGTTGCCCGGCTTACCCTACGCAACATTAATTTGGGAATTTGTGCTATCACTGCAACATTGGTAAAATAGTGGGGTCGGATGTAGGTACAATAAAACCCTCACCTTATAGCGAAAGGAGGTCTAAGATGTCCCGGAAACTTTTCTCTTCGTTGTCCTTACTACTGGTCCTGAGCATGCTCCTTGCCGCGTGCGGCGGAGGAGGTGGTGGTGCCAAGACGGTGAAAGTTGGAGCGGTGTACCCCCTTTCCGGGTCGCTGGCTTCCACCGGCAAGGATCTGAAGCAAGGCATCGAGCTCGCCGTTGACATAGTCAACAACGAGTACCCCAACCTGAACCTGCCTTTAGCCAAAAGCAAAGGCATCCTCGGCGGCAAGCAGCTAGAAGTGGTATTCGCCGATCATGAGGGGAAGCCAGACAAGGGGAAAACCGAAGCAGAGCGCCTGATCACACAGGAGAAAGTCGTAGCACTCTTGGGCGCTTATAACAGCTCCGTGACCAAAACCGCTTCCCAGGCAGCAGAACAGGCAAAAATCCCATTCCTGAATCCGGAGTCCACCAGCCCGACGCTGACAGAGCGAGGCTTCAAGTGGTTCTTCCGTACCACACCCCACGACGGCACTTTCGCCGAAAACGTGTTCCAGTTCTTCAAAGACCTGAATGACAAAAAAGGCGCTGGCATCAAGACGGTGGCGTTGGTGTACGAGAACACCGACTTCGGCAAAGGTTTCGCCAGCCGCGCCAAGCAGTTTGCCAAGAAATATGGCTTTGACATAGTGGCCGACATCAGCTACACTGCTAAAACGCAGGATGTCAGCTCCGAGAGCCAAAAAGTCAAAGCCGCAAACCCCGACGCTGTGATCTTCGTCCCCTATGTTTCCGATGCCATTCTGTACATAAAAACCTTTAAGCAGCTTGGCATCGCGCCCAAAGTAATCTGGGGCGACGACGCTGGCTTCATCGCTTCCGGATTCCTGAAGAGCCTGGGCAAGGACGGCGAATACATCACCAGCCGCGAGGTATGGGCTGCCGATCTGGCCAAGTCCAAGCCGATCATCAAGCAGGTAAACGACCTCTACAAGAAGAAATATGGTGCCGATATGAACGGCAACTCCGCCCGCACTTTCACCGGAGCATTGGTGCTGGCCGATGCCATCAACCGGGCCGGCTCCACCAAACCAGATGCCATTCGCAAGGCACTGCAGGAAACCAACATCCCTGGCGACCAGCTTATCGTACCATGGGACGGAATTAAATTCGATAAGACCGGGCAAAACATCCTGGGCAAAGGGATAACGGTGCAGGTACTCAATGGCAAGTACACCACTGTATGGCCATTCAAGCTCGCCGCAAAGGATGTGGTCGTTCCATTCCCCGCATGGAATAAACGATAGGCGCCAATAGAGCCGTCAAACGTCAACTGATGTTCTGGTAGAAGTCCGAACAACAAACCCAAGGATAGGTCCCTTAACTCGACGAGATCGATTGTGGTCCTTCAAGGCTGATTCACTCACTGAGGGGCTTTGCATTAAGTTTTGTCTCAACTTCTGTCCAGAAGTCAGATGCCAAAACAGTGCGGGCGAGGCTCTCTTGCCCGCACTGTTCACGTGAACGGAAAGGAGCTTGTATGGTCAACCTCGTCCAGGTGCTCACCAGCGGCATTCT
>WFSD01000422.1 GCA_015486235.1 Anaerolineae bacterium | reverse complement strand
GAACCGACCGTGGGCAATGGATATCCGTGCTGCCGATCTCGCGGTAGGACGGCACCCGCCGGCGGGCGATCCGGTTCAGGTAGAGGATGATACTTCTCTCTGACCTCTGCCTTCTGACCTCTGCTCTCTGCCCTCTGACTTCTGACCTCTGTCTGCTCAGGGTATCCTGCTTTTTGTGGAAATATGATATTTTGCGTATAATACGAATAGACTGGGGTGGGGAGGGAATGTGGTGCAAATCTCGACCGTCATAAGCAGCACCGACCTTGCCAGGAGAACCCGGAAGGTAGTGGACATGGCAAGGAGGGGATACACCATCATCGTGACCGTTCACGGGGATGAGCAGGTGGCCCTTATGGACGTGGTGGATTACAGGCTCATGCGGGCGTTGGCAGAGTACAAGGCGAGAGGAAGTCAAGAACGCCGCTGCGGGGCTCCCCAAGGATTGAGCAAGGAAGAGGTGCAGAAGGCCGTTGAGGGAGCAGACGGAGACCTTCAGGTGGCATGGAACCTCGTGATTGGGGCGTACATGGATGGGGAAGTGAGCCTGAGCAGAGCTGCAGAACTCCTGGAGTTGCCTTACTTCGAACTGGAAGAGAGGCTTCGAAGGCTTGGGATTCGAAAGCCTGCCGTATATGGAAGCATAGAGGAGATAAAGGGAGAAGCAGATCTGCTGAAAGCCGCATGAGGCCCTTATGCATAGGGAACTCTTCTTCGTGGATACCGCAGTCGTCAGCAACTTTTCCATCGTTGGCAAGGTACTCCTGCTCGACGAGGCTTTGCATGACAGGTGGTGTGTTCCTGAAGCTGTCGCCGACGAAGTGAGGGTAGGGGTCTCCTTGGGGAAAGTTCCGTTTCCGGGAAGCCTTCGCGTGGAGAAGCCTGGCGACAAGGAAAAGGAGCTTGCGGCTTTCTTGAGAAAAGTCCTTGGGCCTGGGGAATCCGAGTGCATAGCGCTGGCAAAGGAGCGGGATGGAGTCTTCTGCTCCGACGACCTGGCCGCCAGGCGGATGGCCGACAGTATGGGAATCCCTGTGGTGGGCACACTGGGCATACTGCTGAGCCTGGTACGGGGGAAAGTCCTGACTTCTGAGGAAGCAGATTCCATGTTGGAGGAGATGATAGATCGAGGGTATCGTTCCCCCGTGGGCACTATTTCGGAGTTGATCCGGGACGAGGGATGAAGCGCTACCCATACCTGTAACTTCCTCATATAGCCCCGTGGAAATTTTATGCGACGCAGTTCGGGCCGGATAATCGGCCTGAAAGAGGCCGTGATTCGTTGTGCTCAAGTCCCCCGGCAGCGGCCTGATTACTGAGCTCTGCCCCCTGACCTTTGCCTTCCGCCCTCTGGCCTCTGGCGAGAGCTTACAGAGGAGCCGGATGCGGGGAATCCGCCGTCCGGTTCGAGGAGAGGCAGCTAGGTCGTAGTGATGGCATGCAGGTATTTAGGCACCCAGGAGAAATCCGGGAACTGACCCAAACTGAAGCCTTACCGCCATCACCTAGCTCTCTACTCTACTGGTTAAGAAAGTGGTTCCTCACTGGTGTTTGCGGAGAGAACGATGTATAATTTTGATGATAGCCTTGATGAGGAGAATCCAGACTATGGAAGAGACTTTGACTGTCACAATACCCGGCACAATTCAACAGATGCTCAACCGCACTCCTGAAGAAATGGGGCGCGACTTGCGTCTATATGCAGCGTTGATGCTGTTCCGCCTGGGTAAGTTGTCCTCGGGCGCGGCTGCGGAAATGGCGGGCGTGCCGCGGGTGATGTTTCTGGATTTGTGTGCGGAGTACGATATCTCCGTTTCGCAGATAACGCCAGCAGAATTGCAGCGTGAGTTGGCCAGTGAGTGAGCGCTCATTGAGTTGTGATACCTCAATACTGCTCTATCTGGGCCGGATCGGACAGCTAGACCTTTTGCCCGCGCTATTCGAAGCAGTGTTTGTGCCCAATCAGGTAGTGCTGGAGCTTGACATGGGACGGCTGCTGCGAGCAGATACTGTAGATCCACGACAGCTCACCTGGGCCACGTTGATTGAAGTGTCTGGGGAAGAGATAGAGAACCTGCCGCCCAACCGCCTGGGTCCTGGAGAACGCTCTGTGATTGCCTATGCACTGCTTCATAGTCATTGTCTGGCGGGTCTTGATGATCGTCTTGCACGGCTTTTGGCAGAGGAGCTGGGACTCAAAGTGATTGGTGTGGTGGGCATTTTGTTAAAAAGTAAACGCGCTAACCTGATTCCCCTCGTGCGGCCGTTTCTCGATCAGTTACGCGAGGCGGGTTTCCGCTTACAAGACGATGTCTATCGCGAAGCGCTGCATCTGGCTGACGAAGGCATCTGATTCAGGCGGCATGTTGGTCTCCGTCGACGCCGAACTCATCGCCCCTCTAGCCCCCCAGCATTGGGGGCCGGGGGGCAGGCTCGTAACTCTGCCTCCCACTACCAACGTTCCGAGATCGGCTACAACGACCGCCTGAGCAACATGTTCCGACCGCAGGAAATTCCGTAGCACCTGTTCTGTCCCACAAGGATGCTACGCAAAGCCGTGTCGAAGGGTTGACCGACTGTGATGGCGAAGAAAACAGCGAGACGGATTCGTCACTGGACTTTGCGCATGACTGCGGCTACATCTCAGACGGGCAACACGCTCAGTTGACCGCTCTCAACAGAGAGGTGGGCAGGATGCTCGGCAGCATGCTCAAATCCCCCAGCCACTTCCTGATCTCCGACCGCTGGCCTCTGACCTCTGACTTCTGATCTCTGACTACGTCCCATCACAAATTCCCGGATTTGCTTTGAATTCCCGAGTGAGAACCTGCTTGCTTGCCTCTGGCAACTGAAGTACAATATCTGCAGGAGGTGATCTGATGAGAAGCACAGCTGGAACCGCGAGCTACGAAGAAGTCCTGAAAAGAGCCCTTCGCTTACAGCCGGAAGAACAACTCGCTTTGGTGGCAGAAATCGCCAAGACGCTGAGGGACTCCGCCTACCTCAGAGATGAGGTTGCTGAAGTCGCCTACCTGGCCGAATCCCCCACATTCCATCGGCTGGTTGACAGAGGGCTGGAGCAGGTCAGGGAGGGGAAAGTGCGGAAAGCAGAGACGCTGCTGGATGAGCTATGAGGTTTTCACCATCCCGGCTTTTGACAGAGCTGCAAGCGCCTGAAGAAGAAATACCGCAACATCGGGAAAGATATTAGGAGGCTGGTGGAGGCTCTGAGAACGGATCCGTTCTCGGGTGTGGCGGTGCCGGGCTTTGGAGGGCGTGTCTGGAAAGTCAGGCTGGCGAGCGTGGATATGAAGTCCGGGAAGAGAGGAGGGTATCGGGTCATCTAC
>WFSD01000421.1 GCA_015486235.1 Anaerolineae bacterium | reverse complement strand
GTCGCACGAAATGGTCGGTTCTGAGCCGGGGAACGGCGGGCATACGGGGCAGGACGCTCATCGTCAACCTGCCGGGCAATCCAAAAGCCGTGCGAGAGGGGATGGAAGTGCTGGGTCCCCTGCTGCCGCCCACGGTTGCGCTGATCCGGGGACTGCCCTTTGAGCCAGAACTGACGGCCGGGGAATGCTGCGAATGAGCCGATGCACAGGAGGCTTCAGTGGTAGGTGAAACCGATTTCAAGAAAGTGACTCAGCACTACGCCGTCACCGTGGCGCGGAACGACGAAACGAGCGCCACGGCCCACGTGCGGGAGCATTCTTTCGTGGTGAGCATCAAGCGGGGCGGTGGCACCGCCGGGCCCAACGCCGCCGAGACGCTCCTGAGCGCGCTGGGCACGTGCCTGCTCACCAACGTGGAGACGCTGGCGGAGAAGATGCGAATCGACATCGAGGGCGCGCGGGTGGAGATCGAGGGCGTGCGCCGGAACGTGCCGCCGGGGATCGTCAGGATAAGCTACCGGCTCGTGCTGAAGAGCGATGCACCGCTGGAAAAGCTGGCGAAGCTGCACGAGAAAGCGTTCGAGTGGGGCACCGTCACCAACACCCTGACCAACGGCGTGTCCATCGGATCAGAGTTGGTGGTGGAACGTTGACAGGCGCGACGAACGAGGATTGATTCCAGTGCACCATCGTTGGACGCTTTCTTGGATGCGCCCCCGACGCGCCCTTTGGCTCACCTGTGGTACCGAAGCCCGGCTCCGAAGAAGTCGGTGGTGCTCAAAAGTAGTGCGGCAGGCTTGTGCTGCCCTGACATTTTCGAGAGCTGCCGATTCATTCATTATCCTTTCCTCCGACGTAACGCAGCAACATCCATCCAGCTATACATCGCTCTCCATCGATAAAAAGCACTTTGGCTGAACCCATACTTGAGAGATAGCTCTGTCACCGGCACCCCGGCTTCCGCTGCCTTCAGAATCCGAACAATCTGGCTTTCGCTGTACTTCTTTCGTTTCATGATCCTTCCTCCTAACCGCTACTTTGCCAGATCTCTCTCTTTCTTGCTGGTAGTATTGTAGGGGTACCTTACCGGTTGCTCCGGTCGATTTTTCCTCCCGCTTCTCGCATTTCCCCTGCTCAGCCTGAAGTCAGATGGTCAGGTCACGACGGTTGTAGGCCCGGTAAGAAACGGTCATCAGTGCCACGATTACGATTAACGTGATTGCGAGATATGTGGCATTCAACGCACCGTTGCGGTGGAGGTCTGCTGCGTCGAAGTACTTGAAAGGCGTCGTCCACTTCAGAAAATCCAGTTTCTTGTCCAGGTTCTGGACGGAGGAGAGCACGTACAGCGCCAGGGCGACGACGACTCCGATGGAACCGGCGCGCCTGGGATTCCGCTGGACGCAGGCCAGGAACACGCCCAGCGCCCAGAATGTCAGCCCGATGAAGAACATGCCGGCTATCTCCAGGGCTAGAAAGCGGTAGAATCCGGCGTCGGGAAGGTATTTCTGCGCGGCGAAAAGGGAGATGGCCCAGGAGAAGAGGACGAAGACCACGGTATTCGTCAGGGCCGCCAGCGCTTTGGCCGTGAGGATGGTCCGCCGGGGCAAAGGCAGCACCAGGGTGAAATCCGCTGTCTTGTTGATTTCCTCCTTGGCGACCACGCCACTCCCTCACAGAGCCGCGGCCGCGGCGACCATGAGGTAGTAGTACCTGGACATGACGCCAAAGAAGCCTTCCAGGGTGGTCAAGTTGAAAGCGCGCATGCCGAACGCGTCCAGGAGCACCTTGGGCATGGAATCGAGAACTTTCATCATCGCTGCACTTCGCTGAGGATGTGGGAGGAAAAGAACACGGTGACGCTGTTTTCCCGATTCTCCTTCCCAATCAGGTCGAAGAACTTGCGCTGCATCAGGGGGTCGAGCCCCAGCGTGGGTTCGTCCAGGAACAGAAGTTTGGGGCGATGCAGGAGCCCCTGGACGATGCCGACTTTTTTCTTGTTGCCGTAGGAGAGCTCGTCCACCTTGCGATCGAGGTCCAGGCCCATGTAGTCGGCCAGTTCGGCGATGCGTTGGGTGTGGTCGCCGGGGTAGAAACCGGCCGCGTAGCGCAGCAAGTCGCCGACTTTCATCCCCTCGTAGTAGAAAACCTCCGAGGGCAGATAGCCTATGTGCCGGCGGATCTCCGGCCCGTCCTGGACGACGTCTTTGCCGAAGATGCTGGCGCTGCCGCTGGTGGGGAAAATCAGTCCCAGCAGAGTGCGGATGCTGGTCGTCTTCCCCGCACCGTTGGGGCCGATGAAGCCGAAAATCTCACGTTCTTCCACCTGGAAGGTGACGTCGATGATGCCGCGGGACTTTCCGTAGAACTTGGTCAGGTGGTCTACCTCGATGATGTCCATGCCGGCCCTCCTTGCCGGGAACCGGAGTGGAGCTGAGTGGCTTACGG